>NZ_PSVQ01000039.1:0-31820 GCF_002932395.1 Rathayibacter sp. AY1D9 | reverse complement strand
CGCGCCTCCTCGACGCGCTGCTGGCCGAGCGGCAGGCCGAGACGCGCGACGAGGCGGCCCGGCTCGAGGCCTCGCTGGCCGAGCTCCTGCGCGACCGGATGTGAATGCTCGCAGGAGAAACCGGGTTTCCGCACGCCGGGATCTGTGGGGGCCTTCAGGCGGAGGGCGCGCCGCAGGCTCGCCTCGCGGGGCGTCAGCGGATGCGCGACTCCGCCAGACGGGCGCAGTCGATGCAGAGCTCGGCCGTGGGCCGGGCGGCGAGGCGGGCGGCCCCGATCGGGCGGCCGCACGAGGCGCAGTTCCCGTAGCCGCCGGTGCCGAGGCGGGCGCGAGCGGCGTCGAGCTCGCGCGCCGTGCGGGCGAGAGCGTCGCGGACTCCGGCCATCCGCGACCACTCGGCCGAGAGCGGCGTGCCCTCCGGGTCGTGCTCGTCATCGGCGGTGCCGTCGGCACGGTCGCGCAGGAGCTCGGCCAGCGAGGCCTCGAGCCGGGCCGCCTCGTCGCGCGTCTCGGCCTGCCGCTCGGCCAGCAGCGCGTCGAGGAGGCGCGCCTCGTCCGGATCCATCGGCATCCGACCATGCTGCCACCCACGCGAGCGGCGGGGCATCGTTGTGCGATCCGGCGCTGACCCGGCGGCGGGCGGCGGGGCAGACTAGAGGCATGCCCGTCGTGACCGTGCTCCCCGACCGCCTCGAACTCCGCCTCACCGCGGCCGAGCGACTGCTCGCGTTCCACCGCAGCGACGTCGTCGTCGACCGGTCGAGCATCCGCTCGGCGACGGTCACCGAGGACCCCTGGATCTGGGTCCGGGGCATCCGCGCGCCGGGCACCGCGGTGCCGCTCACGCTCGCGGCCGGCACGTGGAAGTTCCACGGCGGCAAGGACTTCTTGCTGATCAAGCGCACCGCCTCGGCCGTCGTGATCGACCTGGTCGACGAGGACTACTCCCGCCTGATCGTGAGCACCAAGCACGCTCCCGAGCTGATCGCGGCCCTCCAGCTGGGGACGACGACCGCGGCGATCCCCGTGATCGAGACCGACGACCTCGTGATCGTCCCCGAGGTCGCCGAGCAGGCGGAGCGGGCCCAGGCGGCCGCCGCGGAGAAGCGCGCGAAGAAGAAGGCGAAGGCGGCGGAGGCCGCGGCCGTGGCCGCGGAGGCGGCGGGTCCGGCGACGGTGGTCGAGGGTCAGGAGGCGGCGAGCGGCGTGAGCGCGGCGGCCGCGGCTCCGGAGGCGGACGGCGCCGCGGAGGACGTCGCGGCTCCGACGGAGTCAGCAGCGGGGGCCGCTCCGAAGAGCCCGAAGGCCACGCCGAAGGGCGCTCCGAAAACGAGTGCTCGGACCGCCGCGAGCACGCCGGCCGAGTCCGGGGCTTCCGCGCCCGTGGACGTCATCGGCTCCGAGCCGATCGACTCCGCAGCTCCGGTGAAGCCCGCGGAGCCGAAGCCCGCCGAGCCGAAGCCCGCGGGATCGAAGCCCGCCGAGCCGAAGCCCGCGGGATCGAAGCCCGCCGAGCCGAAGCCCGCCGGATCCGAGTCCGCCGAGCCCGCCCCCGCGAAGCCGGGGCCGGCCGCGAAGCCCGCGCCGAAGCCCCGCACGCCGGCGAAGCCCCGCGCCGCGCGCCCCGACTCCTCCGTCGGTCACGCGTCGGCCGAGCCGAGCGGCGCCACCGAGGCTGCGGAGTAGCGCACCGCCGCACGAGCAGCCGCCCCGCAGCGCCGGCCGGGGCGCCCCCTCCTCCACGCTCGAGGCGGGCGGACGCCCTCCGGCGACGCCGTGCACTCAGGCGCGGACGTCCACCAGCGTCCGACCGTGCGAGCGGCCGGCGAGCACGTCCTCGGCCGCGTCGACCGCCCCGCCGAGCGGCACCGTCGTCGTCAGCTCGTCGAGCAGCTCCAGGTCGAGGTCGTGGGCGAGGCGGCGCCAGGCCTCCTCGCGGAGCTTGCGCGGCGCCTCCACCGAGTTGATGCCGGCCAGCGTCACTCCGCGCAGGATGAACGGCATCACGCTCACAGGCAGGTCCGGGCCCTGCGCGAGACCGCACGCCGCCACGGTGCCGCCCCACCGCGTCTGCGCGAGGGCGTTCGCGAGCGTGTGCGAGCCGGCGGAGTCCACCGCTCCCGCCCAGCGCTCGGACTGCAGCGGCTTCCCGCCCTCCTGCAGCTCGGCGCGGTCGATGACGTCGGAGGCGCCCAAGCGCTGGAGCAGAGCGCCGTGCTCGCCGAGCCGGCCGGTCGAGGCGACGACCTCGTGGCCGAGGCGCGCCAGGAGCGCGACGGCGAGCGACCCCACGCCTCCCGAGGCCCCCGTCACCAGGACGGGACCGCTGCCCGGCCGCACGCCGTGCCGCTCGAGCGCCAGCACGGCCAGCATCGCCGTGAAGCCCGCGGTGCCGATCGCTCCGGCCCGTGCCGCCGAGATGGCGCCGGGCAGCCGGAGCAGCGACGCGGAGTCGACACGCGCCCGCTCGGCGAGCCCGCCGTCGTGGCGCTCGCCGAGGCCGGCGCCGTTGAGCACCACCCGGTCGCCGGAGTCGAAGCGCTCGCCCGCCTCGCCGTCCGCGTACTCCACGGTGCCGACCAGGTCGATGCCGGCGACGAGCGGGGTGCGGCGAACGATCCCGGGCCGCCCCGCCAGCGCCAGGGCGTCCTTGTAGTTGACGCTCGAGTACTCGACGGCGATCGACACGTCGCCGTGCGAGCGGTCGGGATCGTCCCGCTCGAGGAGGCGGGCTCGGTTGGGGGTGTCGGTGTCGGAGTCGGAGTGCCGCTCGACGACGATGGCTCGGTACATGGGCCCACGCTACGCCCGCGGGCCCGCGGCCGGGCGGTCAGTTCAGGGGCCGGGTGCCCTCGGGGAGCGATCCGCCGGAGTAGAGGGCGGAGGCCGCGTCCTGGAGCGCCGTCAGGGCGACGCGCTGCGTCCACGGACCGTAGGAGACGCGGGCCAGCCCGAGCTCCTCGAAGCGGGCGGGGGACTGCGATCCGGAGACGCCGATGACGCTGACGCGCTGCCGCCCGAGGGCGGCGACGAGGGACTCCAGCTCGGCGTCCTGGAGCAGCCCGGGGACGAAGAAGCAGGTGGCGCCGGCGTCGAGGTAGGCGCGGCCGCGCTCGACGGCGTCGGCCAGGACCTCGCCGCGGTCGCGGTCGCCGGCGCGGAGGAGCACATCCGTGCGGGCGTTGAGCGCGAAGGGCACCGCCTCCTCCTCGGCCGCGGCGACGGCCTTCTCGACCGCTCGCAGCGCCTCCGGGATCGGCTTCGCCTGGTCCTCGAGGTTCGCGCCCACGACGCCGATCCCGATCGCGCGGCGGACCGTCTCGCCGGCGTCGCCGTAGCCCGCCTCGAGGTCGGCCGAGACCGGGACCTCGACGGCGGCGACGATGCGCTCGATCATGCCCAGGTGCAGCTCCAGCGGGATCCGCTCGCCGTCCTCGTAGCCGAACGCCGCCGCGATGGAGTGGCTGGCGGTCGCGAGCGCCCGGGTCTCCGGGAGCGCGGCGACCGTGGTCGCGCTGATCACGTCCCAGACGTTCACCACCTGCAGCAGCTCGGGGGCGGTGTGGAGGTCGACGAGGGTGCGCCCGCGCGCTTCGATGCTCATGGCACGAGCGTAGGGCCCGCGTGCGCGGCGCAGGCCGCCGCATCGCAGTCGGCGCAGACCACGAGCTGGGCGCGGCAGGAGAGGTCGGTGCAGTTGCGCATCCGGCTGGTCGGCGCGGCGCACGAGGTGCAGCGGCCCAGCACCTCGGCGTCGGGGGAGAAGGAGACGGAGCCGCGGCCGTCGAAGACGTACAGGGCCCCCTTCCACAGACCGCGGTCGCGCCGCGCCTCGGCGTAGCGGACGACGCCTCCGTCGAGCTGGTACACCTCGCCGAAGCCGCGCGCCGTCATCAGGCTCGACAGCACCTCGCAGCGGATGCCGCCGGTGCAGTACGTGACCACGGGCCGGCCCTTGAGGTGGTCGTAGACGCCGGCGTCGAGCTGCTCGACGAACTCGCGGGTGCTGGAGACCCCCGGCACGATCGCCCCCTCGAACCTGCCGATCTCGGCTTCGAAGGCGTTGCGGCCGTCGAAGAGCACCACGTCGTCGCGCTCGGCGACGAGGGCGTCCAGCTGGTCCGGGTCGAGCCGCGGAGCCGTCCCGACGACCCCGTCGGCGTCGACCCGCAGCTCGTCGGGCGCGCCGAACGAGACGATCTCGTCGCGCACCTTCACCGAGAGACCGGGGAAGTCGAGGCTGCGGCCGTCGTCGTCGAGGCCGGAGCCGTCGCTCCACTTCACCTCGAGTCCGTGGAATGCCGAGTGCTCACGGGTGCGGCGGACGTAGCGCTTCAGGGCGTCCATCCCGCCGCCCAGCGTGCCGTTCACCCCGTGCTCCGAGATCAGCAGGCGCCCGCGCAGGCCCAGCGACTCGCACAGCTCGCGCTGCCACAGCCGCACGGACTCGGGGTCGGCCAGCGGCACGAAGCGGTAGAACAGCAGGATCTTCGGCAGCACCGGCACATCCTACGAGGACGTCCGGACCGGGGCGCGGCGTGTGGCAGCATCGTCGGGTGCCCGACGCCTCCGCCCCCGTGCCGCACTCCCGCCTCGAGGACGTCTTCGGTCTCGTCACCGGTGCGTTCGTCGTGTCGCTCGGCCTCTACCTGCTGCGCGCGAGCCAGGCGGTCACGGGCGGCACCGCGGGTCTCGCACTGCTGCTGGGGTACCCGCTCGACATCCCGTTCGGCGTGATCCTCGTCACGGTCAACGTGCCGTTCCTCGCCCTCTCGCTGTGGAAGAAGGGCTGGCGCTTCACGCTGCGGACCATGTTCTCGATCGTGCTGGTCTCGGTCCTGGCGGGCCTGCACCCGCTGGCGTTCGGCGAGCTGCGGATCGAGCCCGTCTACGGCGTCCTCACGGGCGACGTGCTCGCGGGGATCGGCCTCCTGATCCTCTTCCGGCACGGGTCGAGCCTGGGCGGATTCAGCATCGTCGCCCTGATCGCGCAGGAGCGGCTCGGCTGGCGGGCGGGCTACGTGATGATGGCGCTCGACGCGTGCGTGGTCGCGGCCGCGCTGCTGGTGGTGCCTCCGCTGAACGTGCTGATCTCGGCGGCGGGAGTGGTGGTGCTCAACCTGGTCCTGGCGTTCAACCACCGGCCCGGGCGCTATCTCGGGTCCTGACCCCCTCCGCAAGCCCTTCGGCGCGCACCGCCGGGTTCCTAGGCTGAGGGCGCGGGCCCCCGCCCGCCCTTCCCGAACGGAGAAACCGGATGTCCGACTGGACCTACGACCCCTACGCCCGCCTCGGCGAGGTGCCGACCTTCGCGCTCGAGAGCGACGACATCGCCGACGGTGCGCCCCTGTCCGCCCGCCACTACGGCGAGGGCTCCGGCGGCGAGGACGTCTCGCCGCACCTGCGCTGGTCGGGAGCCCCCGCCGAGACGAAGAGCTTCGCCGTGACGGTGTTCGACCCCGACGCGCCCACCGGCTCCGGCTTCTGGCACTGGGCCGTCTACAACCTCCCGGCCGACACCACGGAGCTCCCGACGGGAGCCGGAGCCGCCGGCTTCGAGCTGCTCCCGGCGGGCGCGCAGACGCTGCCCAACGAGATGCGGCTGCGCCAGTTCGTCGGAGCGGCGCCGCCGGACCGCGAGCACCGCTACTTCTTCGTGGTGCACGCCCTCGATGTCGAGTCGCTCGACCTCGACCCGGAGTCGACGCCGGCGATCCTCGGCTTCAACGCGCACTTCCACACCCTAGCGCGGGCGCAGATCGTCGCCACGGCGACGCCGGACGGCGCGAAGGACTGACCGCTCCGCGGGGAGCGCGCGCTACCCGAAGAGGGTGCGCGCCTCCTCGTAGCGGGCGTCCGGCACCGTCTTGAGGGTGCCGAGCGCCTCGGCGAAGGCCACGTGGTAGATGTCGGTGCCGCGCAGGGCGACCATGCGGCCCCAGTGCTCGGCGACGACGGAGTCGATGGCGGCCATGCCCAGGCGGGTTGCGAGGACGCGGTCGAACGCGGTGGGCGTGCCTCCGCGCTGGATGTGGCCGAGCGTGGTGGCGCGGGTCTCGATGCCGGTGCGCTCCTCGATGAGCGGAGCCAGCAGCTCGCCGATGCCGCCGAGGCGGGGCCGGCCGAAGGCGTCGAGGCCGCGCTCGGAGTGGGCGTCGTCCATCGTGTCGAGCGAGAAGCCCTCGGCGACCACGACGAGCGGTGCGCGCCCGCGGTCCTGCGCGCTCTGCACCCACTCGACGATCTGGTCGAGGGAGGTGCGCTTCTCCGGGATGAGGATGACGTGGGCGCCCGCGGCCATGCCGGAGTGCAGGGCGATCCAGCCGACGTGGCGGCCCATGACCTCGGCGACCATGCAGCGGCCGTGCGAGTCGCCGGTGGTGCGGAGGCGGTCCATCGCGTCGGTCGCGATGCCGACGGCCGTGTCGAAGCCGAAGGTGTAGTCGGTGGCGCCGAGGTCGTTGTCGATGGTCTTCGGGACGCCGACGATCTTGAGGCCCGCGTCCGTGAGGCGCTTGGCCGCGGCCAGGGTGCCCTCGCCGCCGATCGCGATGATCGAGTCGATGCCGTTGCGGTCCATCATCTCGGCGATCTTCTCGGGGCCGCCGTTCTCGCCCTCGAAGGGGTTCGTCCGGCTGGTGCCGATGATCGTGCCGCCCTGCTTGGCGATGCCCTGGATCTCGGGGCGGCCCAGGGGCAGGAGGTCGCCGTCGACCACTCCGCGCCAGCCGTTCCGGAAGCCCACGAACTCCTGGTCGTAGACCTTGATGCCCTTGTAGACGGCACCGCGGATGACGGCGTTGAGGCCGGGGCAGTCGCCACCGGAGGTCAGGATCCCGATCTTCACCCGCTCAGGTTAGAGGACCCGGTGAACGGATGTGCACGCGGACGACGACGGGCCCCTCCTCGCCGCCTCGAGGAAGGGCCCGTCGTCGTGCTCTGTGCTGGTGGGACTAGGTCGTGACGAGCTCGCCGTTGACGCCGCGGGGGAAGAATCCGCCGGTGCGCGTGCCGGCCGCGGGGTTCAGGTACACGATGTTGAGGACCTGGCCCGGGGTGCGGCTGAACGCGATGGAGCTGCCGTCGGTCGGGACGATGTTCGCCTGGCCGTTGACCTTGACGCCCTGGTCGAGGTCGGTCTTGCCGTCGAGGCTGTCGCGCGCGTCGGAGAGCTTGTTCGCCGAGTCGGACAGGTCGGCGGCGTAGATCGCCGAGCGGATCGCGCCCGCGTGGTACGCCTCCACCGCGAGGATGCCGGCGGCCGCGTCGAGGTAGGTCTTCGACTGGATGAGCGGGGCGGCGCCCTTGTAGGCGGTCACTCCCACGTCCTCGAAGACGAAGGCGCCGAGCAGGAAGTTCGACTCGCTCGCGAACGGGTCGAACGACTGACCGGCCTTGATCAGCCCCGCCGCAACGGCGGCGGAGTTGAAGCTGTCCTTCAGGTTGATCGCCGGGCGGGCCACCTTCGCGGTGCCCAGCGCGGCCCGCAGGAACTGCACGTGGGCCTTCTCGTCGTTCGCGACCTCGGTGGCGAAGCTCTTCAGCCACGGGGTCTTGAAGTCGACGGGGCGGCCGCCGATGACGCCGCCGGGCGTGCCCTTGCCGGTCACGTCCGAGCCGCCGAGGCCGGTGCCGTAGACGGCGCGGAGGTAGAACTCGGCCTCGAGGTACTCGAGGTTGAGGGCGAAGTTGAGGATCGAGGCGTCGCTGGGGCCGCTGGCAGCGACCTCCTCGGCGGAGGCGGTGGGCGCGGCGAGGGCCGCGGCTCCGATGCCGAGGCCGGCGACGCCGGTGGCCTCGAAGAAGCGGCGACGGTCGAGAGCGGTCTCAGAGCTCTTGACGATCGCGTTGCGGATGAAGGTCGTGTCGAACATGTGCGCATCTCCAGTGATAGGCGGGTGCCGGGCGGCTGGAGCGCCGCCGCGACAGCGCGAAGCTACGCCCGGGATCGACCTGCTGACCAGTGGAAACGGGCGATCGGATCCGCGCATGTGTTCACGCCGTCTGAACCAATCCGCCGGGCGTGTCGCTCCGAACACGTCGTGGATGGGGGTTCTGTGGAGGAGCGTCCGATCCGGTGTCGGAGCCGCCGGTTACCATCACTGCGTGTCGATCCCCGCCCCTGCTCCGGAGCCCGCCTGGGCGACGGTCTACGCGCCGGCGGAGCCGGTGAGCCTCGCGCTCACCCTCCGCACGCTGCTGCGGGGCTCGGGCGACCCGACCATGCTCCTCGACGCGTCCGGCTTCTGGCGGGCGTTCCGCACGCCGCTCGGCCCGGGCACCCTGCATCTGCGGCAGGCGGTGGACGGCGCGGTCCACGCGCGCGCCTGGGGCGGGGGAGCGGAGTGGCTGATCGACGCGGTCCCCGAGCTCCTCGGCCACGGCGACGACTGGAGCGGGCTCGACCTGTCGGCCCACGCGCCGCTCGCCGAGGTGCTCCGCCGCTCGTCGGGCCTGCGCCTCACGCGCGCGAACCTGGTGTTCGAGATGCTCGCGCCGTCGGTCCTCGAGCAGAAGGTCACGAGCACGGAGGCGTGGCGCGCCTACCGGGTGCTGGTGCGCCTCCACGGGGAGCCCGCCCCGGGGCCGGTCGCTCTGCACGTGGCTCCGAGCGCGCAGCAGTGGCGGCGCGTGCCCTCGTGGGACTGGCACCGCGCGGGAGTGGATCCGCGGCGCTCGCGGACCGTCCTCACCGCCGCGCTTGTCGCCTCCGGCCTCGAGCGGACCCTCGCGCTCGGGCGGGGCGGCGACGAGGTCGCCCGCCGGCTGCAGTCGGTGCCGGGGATCGGGCCGTGGACGGCGTCCGAGGTGATGATGCGCGCCCACGGAGATCCGGACGCGGTCAGCGTGGGCGACTACCACCTGGCCGCGGCCGTCGGCTTCGCGCTCACGGGCCGGCTCGGGGTCGACGACGACGGCATGCTCGAGCTCCTCGAGCCGTGGCGCGGGCACCGGCAGCGGATCATCCGGCTGATCGGCTGCAGCGGAGCGAGGAAGCCGCGGCACGGCCCGCGGATGACCATCCAGGACCACCGCCGGCACTGATCCGCTCCTCCACAGGGGCGGCTCGCGGGCGAGTCGGCGCGACCACCGCGTCACGCCGCGTCCGGGCGGCGGGTCGGGCTTAGCCTCGGAGGATGCAGCAGTCGACGACCCCAGGTGTGCCCGGCAGCGACCCGGAGCGCGAGCCCGACGACGCGGCCGTGCGGAGCGGGGTCGACGCGACGATCGGTGGTCGGACGCCGGAGGGCGGCACGGGGTCGGACGACGAGGTCGAGGCAGGTGAGGCGCGCGACTCCGTGAGCGGGGCCGAGGTCGTGCCGGCGCCGGAGTCCGCGTCCGAGGACGTGGCCGAGCCTCAGGACGCGCAGGAGTCCGACGCTGAGGACGAGCCCGTGCGCGAGTCCGAGATCCAGGACGAGGACGAGGTCGTGCGCGACGCTCAGGACGAGGCCGTGAGCGAGCCCGATGCCGAGGACGAGGTCGTGCGCGACGCTGAGGACGAGGTCCTGCGCGGGCCCGACGCCGCGTCGGAGTCGGAGCACGCCGCGCCCGCCGCCGCCGAGCCCGAGGTCGACGACCGCCCGATGATCGAGCGCGTCGAGTCCCTGGTCCGCCGCTGGATCGCGCGCAGCGGCGAGTTCCCGGTCGAGCCCGCCGCCCAGCGGCTCGCGGGCGTGCTCCAGGACCCGAACGGACTCGACTTCACCGTCGGGTTCGTCGACGGCGTCGCCCGGCCCGAGGACCTCTCGGTCGCGGCCGAGAACCTCGCGGCGCTCACCGCGAAGACGCCCGCCTTCCTCCCCTCCTACCTGCGCGCCGCGATCAGCACCGGCGGCGCCGTCGGCCCCGTGCTGCCCTGGGTGGTCGTGCCCGCGGCCCGCCGGGTCCTCCGCCGCCTCGTCGGGCACCTCGTGGTCGACGCCTCGGAGGCCCGTCTCGGCGCGGCCGTCGCCGCGCTGCGCGAGGGCGGCGACCGGCTCAACCTCAACCTCCTCGGCGAGGCCGTGCTCGGCGAGCGCGAGGCCCGCCGCCGCCTCGAGGGGACCCTCCGCCTGCTCGAGCGGCCGGACGTCGACTACGTCAGCGTCAAGGTCTCGAGCGTCGTCAGCCAGCTGTCGATGTGGGCCTTCGAGGAGGAGGTCGACCGCGTCGTGGAGCGTCTCACCCCGCTCTACCAGGCCGCCGCGTCCGGAGCCGACCCCACCTTCATCAACCTCGACATGGAGGAGTACCGCGACCTCGACCTGACGGTCGCCGTGTTCCGGCGCCTCCTCGAGCAGCCGGGCATGCTCGACCTCGAGGCGGGCATCGTCCTGCAGGCCTACCTGCCCGACTCCGTCCGCGTGCTCGACGAGCTGACCGAGTGGGCGCAGGAGCGCCGGGCCCGCGGCGGAGCCCCGATCAAGGTGCGCGTCGTGAAGGGCGCGAACCTCGCGATGGAGCGGGTCGACGCGGCCCTGCACGACTGGCCGCTCGCGACGGTCGGCAGCAAGGTGGAGGCCGACACGAACTACAAGCGCCTGCTCGACCGGGCACTGCGGCCGGAGCGCGTCGACGCGGTGCGCGTGGGCGTCGCCGGGCACAACCTCTTCGACCTCGCCTGGGCGTGGCTCACGGCGACCGAGCGCGGGGTGACCGGCGCGGTCGAGATCGAGATGCTGCTCGGGATGGCGACCGGGCAGGCGCGCGCCGTCCGCGAGGACGTGGGACGCCTCCTCCTCTACACGCCCGTCGTGCACCCGCACGAGTTCGACGTGGCCATCTCGTACCTCATCCGCCGGCTCGAGGAGAACAGCAGCCCCGAGAACTTCCTCTCGGCCGCGTTCCGCCTCGACGACGAGGAGGTGCTGCAGCGGGAGCTCGGCCGCTTCCGCGCGTCGCTCGAGGCCCTCGACGACTCCGTCCCGCCGCCGAACCGCACGCAGGACCGCCTGCGGGAGTGGTCCTCCGGCTCCGGCCGCCGCCTCGTGCAGGAGCACGCCCGCGCCGGCGAGCGGGCGCAGGACCCGGCCGCCGCGGGCCTGACGCAGGCCGTCCTCGGCCTCAGCCGCGGCTCCGGTGCCGCCGCCGCGACCGCGGGCTTACACAACGAGCCCGACACCGACCCCGCCCTCCCCGGCAACCGCCGCTGGGCGCGCCTGATCACCGAGCGCATCGCCGGCTCGACCATCGGAGCGGGCACGGCCGACGCCGCGCGCGTGAGCACCGAGGCGGAGCTCCAGGAGGTGCTGCGCACGGTGTCCCGCCGCGCGGAGCGCTGGGGCGAGCGCCTGGGCTACGACCGAGCGGCCGTGCTCGACCGCGCCGGCCTCGTCCTCGCCGCGAACCGCGACCGCCTGATCGAGGTGATGGCCTCCGAGACCGGCAAGACGATCGCCGAGGCCGACCCCGAGGTCTCCGAGGCCATCGACTTCGCCCACTACTACGCCACCCGCGCCCGCGAGCTCGACGCCGTCACCGGGGCCACCTTCGTCCCCGCGCGGGTCACCGTCGTCGCTCCGCCGTGGAACTTCCCGGTCGCCATCCCGGCCGGATCGATCCTCGCGGCGCTCGCCGCCGGCTCCGGAGTCGTGGTGAAGCCGGCGCCCCAGGCCCGCCGCTCGGCGGCTGTGCTCGTCGAGGCGCTCTGGGACGCGGGCGTCCCGCAGGAGCTCCTCGCCCTGGTCGACCTCGACGAGGAGGAGCTGGGACGGGCGCTGATCACCGACCCCCTCGTGGACCGCGTGCTGCTCACCGGCTCCTACGAGACCGCCCGCCTCTTCCGCTCCTGGCGGCCCGGCCTCGCACTGCAGGCCGAGACCAGCGGCAAGAACGCGATCATCGTCACTCCCCACGCCGACTACGACCTCGCCGTCGCCGACATCGTCCGCAGCGCCTTCGGGCACGCCGGCCAGAAGTGCTCCGCCGCCTCCCTGGTGATCCTGGTCGGCTCGGTCGCCCGCTCCAAGCGCTTCCGCGCCCAGCTGGTCGACGCCGTCACGTCGCTCCGCGTCGGACGGCCCGACGACCCGTCGGCGGTGATGGGGCCGCTCATCGAGGAGCCCACCGGCAAGCTCCTGCACGCGCTCACCACGCTGGGCGGAGGCGAGTCGTGGCTCGTCGAGCCGCAGCGCCTCGACGAGAGCGGCACGCTCTGGTCCCCCGGGATCCGCGAGGGCGTCACCGAGGACAGCTACGTCCACCTCACCGAGTTCTTCGGCCCGGTGCTCGGGATCATGCACGCGGCGACCCTCGAGGACGCCGTCCGGATGCAGAACGGCACCGAGTACGGGCTCACGGCCGGGCTCCACTCCCTGCACGCCGACGAGCTCGCCCTCTGGATCGACTCGGTCGAGGCGGGCAACCTCTACGTCAACCGGGGCATCACCGGAGCGATCGTCCGGCGCCAGCCCTTCGGCGGATGGAAGCGCTCGTCCGTCGGCGGCGGCGCGAAGGCGGGCGGACCCAACCACCTCATCGGCCTCGGCTCCTGGAAGCCCTCGCCCGCGCGCTCCTCCTCGACGCTGCACCTGCGCGGCCTCGACGACCGCGCGCGCCAGTTCATCGAGGCGGCCCAGTCCTCGCTCCGGTTCGAGCAGTTCGACCTGCTCCGCCGCTCCGCACTCTCCGACCAGCTCGCCTGGGCGACCGAGTTCGGCGTCGTCACCGACATCTCGAAGGTCGGCGTCGAGCGCAACCTGTTCCGCTACCTCCGCGTGCCGATCGCGCTGCGCCTGGCCGACGGCGGCGACCTCGGAGAGCTCCTCCGCGTCATCGCCGCCGGCCTGCTGACCCGCTCCCGGATGGACATCTCCACGTCCCTCCCGCTCCCACCGCGGGTTCAGGAGATGCTCGGCGGCGACGAGCTCGCCGAGATGGCGGGCCTCGTCCCGCGCATCGTCGTCGAGACCGACGCCCAGTGGCTCGAGCGCGCCGCGGCCGGCCGCATCACGGCCCCGCGCATCCGCATCATCGGCGACATCGTCTCCGACCGCGTCGACGGCTACGCGGGCCCGCAGGCCCCCGGCAGCCCGACGCACGGACAGCAGGCCGTCGTCCGCCGATCGTCCGACTCGACCGGCTCCTTCACCGACGTCGTCGCCGGCATGACCCGCGGCAGCACAGGCAAGCCGGTCCCGCTCACCCGCGCCGACGGATCCCGCGTCCCCCTCGCGACCGCCCTCGCCGAAGCCCTCGGCGGCGCCCTCGACACCGCCGTCTACGCCGACCCGGTCACCCCCGCCGGCCGCGTCGAACTGCTGCCCTTCCTCCGCGAGCAGGCGATCTCGATCACGAACCACCGCTTCGGCAACCCGATCGATCTGAGCGACGACGTGCTGTAGTCGATTCCACGCCCGTCCCTGACGGGCGTGGCGCGGTCGGCTTCTCGACGGGGTGCGTTCTGAGGAGCGGGGGGCGTTCGGCTACAGCGATCCGCTGGTACGCGGATCGCTGGTTCGCCTCGGTGGCGGTGCTCGCGGGGATGGTGTGGATCGAGTGTGGCGCGGTCGGCTTCTCGACGGGGTGCGTTCTGAGGAGCGGGGGCGTTCGGCTACAACGATCCGCTCGCACGCGGATCGCTGGTTCGCCTCGGGGGCGGTGCTCGCGGGGATGGTGTGGATTCTGTGTGGCGCGGTCGGCTTCTCGACGGGGTGCGTTCTGCAGGGCGGGGTGCGTACGGCTGCAGCGATCCGCTGGTACGCGGATCGCTGGTTCGCCTCGGGGGCGGTGCTCGCGGGGATGGTGAGATCAGGCTGGCGCGGGTCGGCCTCCCGACGGAGCCCCGGGACGCGGCTCGACGAGGCGCGGGGGGACTTACTTGTCGCGGCAAGTAGTGGGTAGGGTGGGGGGATGAGTGCGCCCGAGACACGTTGGCTGACGCCCGATCAGCTCGACGCCTGGCTGCGCTTCATCGCGGTCGTGGAACTGCTGCCGGGCGCCCTCGACACGCAGCTGCAGCGCGACGCGGGACTCACGCACTTCGAGTACCTGACGCTGGCGATGCTGTCCGAGGCGCCCGACCGCGCCCTCCGGATGACCACGCTCGCCGCCCGCACCAACGCGACCCTGCCCCGCCTCTCGCACGTGGTGACCCGCCTCGTCGCCCGCGGCTACCTCGAGCGCCGCCCCTGCGCCTCCGACGGCCGCGCCACGAACGCGGTGCTCACCGACGCCGGCCTCCAGAAGATCGTCGACACGGCGCCCGGTCACGTCGCGACCGTGCTGGCCGACGTCGTCGATCCGCTCGACGCCGAGCAGATCCCGCAGCTGGCCGACATCATGTCGCGCATGCTCGCCCGGCTCGACCCCGAGGGCAGGATGACGGTCGACGCCGTGCGCTCCTCGCTCGGAGACCCCGACACCCGCTCCTGCTGAGCGCACCGACCCCTCGCTCCCGGGGCGGACCGGCCTCGGCCGCGGCCGAATTCATGTACAGGGACTCCCGGACGTGCCCGTCAGGGTCCTCGAGGCCGCGCGCCCACAGGGAGCCGAGGTCCTGCACCGCGACCGGCTCGGCGCCGCCGGAGGCCAGCCCGTTCCCGACCTCCTCCCGACTGCCGACGCTCACCGCGAAGAGGCCCTGCACCTGGGAGCGCGCGTCGATGATCTCCTTCGACCTGGAGGTCGAGAAGGAGGGGTGCGGGTGGAGCATCGCGGACACGTGCTCGGAGGCGACGGAGCAGGCGGCGTCGTCGCTGAACAGGGGATCCAGGGTCCGGCCGAGCGCCGTGGAGAACGCCCTCGAGCGCTCCGGATCCGTGAACGGGAGGTCGACGAGGATCGAGTCGACGGCCCTCCGCGTCAGTCCGGCGATCGGCCGCGCGACACGCGGGAGTCCGTGCCATCATCGCCTCGTGCAGTTCACCACGACGCTCTTCCAGATCGGCAACAACACCGGCATCGAGGTGCCGCCCGAGGTCCTCGAGGCACTCGGCGGCGGCAAGCGTCCCGCCGTCGCGGTGACGGTGAACGGCTACCGCTTCACCAGCACGGTCGGAGCAATGGGCGGACGCGCGCTCATCCCGTTCTCGGCCGAGAAGCGCCGCGAGACGCAGCTCGCCGGCGGTGACGCGATCGACGTCGTGATCGAGCTCGACACCGCGCCGCGCGAGGTCGCCGTGCCGGAGGACCTGGCGTCCGCGCTGGCCTCGGCGGGCGCTGCGGAGCGCTTCGCCGCGCTCTCGCCGAGCGCGCGGAAGGCCCACGTCACGTCGGTCGAGGGCGCGAAGGCCGCCGAGACGAGGGCGCGCCGCGTCGCCTCGATCGTCGCGGCGCTCGTCGGCTGACGGGCGCGCCACGGTCCGTGACGCGACCTCCCCGCCGGATAGGCTGCCTCCGGCGCCCCACGGCGGAGCGCCCTGGAAGCGGAGTCGGGGGACTTGATGGGTGCGGTTCGGCGTTGGGTATTCCCGATCGTGTGGATGGTCATCATCGGAGCGGCGAGCATCGCCCTGGTGAAGATCGCGTTCTTCCCGGACGGCGCGGCCGAGGCCGATCCGACGCAGCCGACCGGTGAGATCACCGAGCCGACCGTCACGGTCGCCCGCGGCACGGTCACCAACGACCTCACCCTCCAGGGCACCGTCGCCGCCGACCCCGCCGTGCCGCTGAAGGCGACGGCGGCCGGAACGGTCGACGACGTCTACGTGCAGCAGGGCGCGGCCGTCGCGTCGGGCGATCTCATCTACGACATCCGCGTCGAGACTCCGCGCGACCCGGTCGAGACGACCGGCCCGGACGGCGCCGTCACCCTCACCCAGCAGGAGCCCTCCGTGCGCTTCGAGCGGGTCTACGCCGCGACCGGCGGCACCCTCAGCGCCCTCGGCGTCATCCACGACCAGGCCGTCACGGTCGGCGAGGTGACCGGACAGGTCGCGCCGCCGAGCTACGCCGTCACCGGCACGATCGACGCGCAGCAGCTCTACCGCATCCAGAACCGGCCGACGGAGGCGCAGGTCGCGATCACCGGCGGGCCCGCGGGCTTCACCTGCACCGACCTCACCATCAGCACCCCTCTCGCCGGAGCCGGCGAGGGCGGCACGACCGGCGGCGCGACGGACGGCGGCGGCGGGACCTCCACCGGCGGCTCCGGCACGAGCTTCACCTGCCAGGTGCCGACGGAGGTCACCGTGTTCCCCGGGCTCGCCGCCTCGGTGACGCTCGCGGGAGGCAAGGCGGAGGACGTCCTCGTCGTGCCGACCACCGCGGTCGAGGGCACCGCCCAGTCCGGCGTCGTGTTCCGCCGGGCGGACGACGGCAGCACCGAGGAGGTCCCGGTGACGCTGGGACTCACCGACGGCAGCTCCGTCGAGATCACCGGCGGAGTGGAGGAGGGCGCCGAGCTCCTGCAGTTCGTGCCGGGCGCGGAGGAGGCTGCTCCCGACGTCCAGCTGGGCGGCGACTGCATCGCGCAGCCCGACGGCTCGGTCTTCTGCTCGTGACGATCCTCCGGCTCGAGGGGATCCGCAAGGTCGTCCCGCTGCCCGACGCACCGCCGCTGACGATCCTCGACGGCGTCGATCTCGAGGTGGGCGAGGGCGACCACGTCTCGGTCGTGGGGCGCAGCGGCTCCGGCAAGTCGACGCTGCTCAACATCCTCGGACTCATCGACGAGCCCACCGAGGGGCGGATGCTGCTCGAGGGCGCTCCCACCGAGACCCTGTCCTCGCGGGCCCGCGCGCGCATCCGCGGCGGCAGCATCGGCTTCATCTTCCAGCAGTTCAACCTGCTGGAGGGGCGGACCGCCCGCGAGAACGTGATGACGCCCCTGCTCTACGCGACCGGATCGGAGTTCTGGCGCCGCCGCGACCTCGCGGCCGAGATGCTGGAGCGGGTCGGCCTCGGGCACCGCGTGGACTCGATGCCCGGGCGCATGTCCGGCGGCGAGCAGCAGCGGATCGCGATCGCCCGCGCCCTGGTGCGCCGACCGCGGCTGATCCTCGCCGACGAGCCGACGGGCGCCCTCGACACCGACACCGGCGAGAGCGTGATGGGCCTGCTCGACGAGATCGCCCGCGAGTCCGGCTCCGCGCTGGTCACCATCACCCACGACCCGGCCATTGCGGCGCGGGCCGAGCGCCACTACCGGCTCGACCACGGCCGCCTGGGCTCGACCGCGGATGCGGGCCCCGTCGCCGAGGGGGTGGTCCTCTGATGCGCGCGCTCGTCGGGATCGCCGGCGCGATCGTCGAGGCGTGGACCGAGCTGCGGATCCACCGCGGCCGCGTGCTGCTCTCGCTGATCGGAGTCGCGGTGGCCGTCGCCGCCCTGACCGCGGTCGTCGCCGCCGGTGGCATCGCCCGCCAGGCCAGCATCGAGCAGGCCGAGCGCTCCAGCGGGCGCCCGGCGAGCCTCTTCCTCTCCGCCTACCCCTCCGGTACCGGCACCTCCGGGGTGGATGCCGACGCACTCCAGGCCGCGTGGACCGGTGCGCTCGAGCGCTACTCCATCACCTACGCGAGCCGCTCGACCTACGGCAGCGCGCGCGTCCAGTTCGCCGACGGCGCCGTCGACGTCGCGGTGCAGGCGGTCGACCAGCCCTTCGCCGAGATGCACCGGCTGAAGATCGTGGACGGCTCCTGGTTCACCGCCCGCGACTCCCAGCGCCTCGCTCCCGCCCTCGTCGTCAACGAGCGCTTCTGGGAGCGGATCGGGAGCCCGGATCTGCGCACCCACCCGGTGGTCACCCTGCTCGGCTCCGAGCGCGACGTCACGGGCGTGGTGGTCGGCGTGACTCCCTCCTCGCAGTTCGAGACGGATCCGTCGATGATGATGCTCGCGGACGCCTACCCGGCGGTCGCCCGCGACGCCGACCCGCAGTACGGCGGGCAGGGCGTGCCGAACTACGAGATGTGGGTGCCGCTCGACCTGGCCGAGCCCCTCGCCGCGGCGGTGGAGCGCGACGTGGCCGGCGCCCTGGGATCCGACTTCGAGGTGTCGGTCGACCGGCAGGACTACCTGGTCTACGACTCCGACCCCTTCGGCGTGCTGACCTGGGTGATCGGCGGCGTGGCGGGCCTGGTGCTGGCGCTCGGCGCGCTCGGACTGCTCAACATCGCCCTGGTCACCGTCCGGCAGCGGATCCGCGAGATCGGCATCCGGCGCAGCTTCGGCGCCTCCTCCGGCCGCATTTTCTTCTCGATCATGATGGAGAGCGTCGTGGCGACCGTCGTCGCCGGAGTGGTCGGCGTGACGGTCGCGGTCATCCTCGTCACCAACCCGTGGACGGTGGCCTTCGTGCAGGACAACGGGATCGCCGACATCCCGCCTTTCCCGGCCGAGGCGGCGCTGCTCGGGCTCGGGGCGGCGACCCTCGTCGGCGCGCTCGCGGGCCTGGTGCCGGCGATCGTCGCCGTGCGGGTGAAGGTGATCGACGCGATCCGCTACTGAGGCCCGCCGAGGGTGACGACGAGCTCGTCGCCCTCGAGCGCGGCGCGCGCGTCGGAGTAGTGCGCGATCCGGGGCAGCCCCCGGGTGCTCGCACTCTCGTGGCTCCCGACGACGATCACGCGCATGCCCGCGTCCAGACCCGCCCGGATGCCGGCCTCGGCGTCCTCGAACACCAGCGCTTCCTCGGGGGAGACGCCGAGCAGGGCCGCGGCGGCGAGGTAGCCGTCGGGAGCGGGCTTGCCGTTCGCGACGTCGTGCGCGGTGACGACGGTGTCGGGGGAGGGGACGCCCGCCGCAGCCAGACGTGCGGCCGCCAGCGCCGGGCTCGCGGACGTGACCAGGGCGACGCGCTCGCGGGGGAGTGAGGCGAGGAACGCCGTCGCGCCGGGGATCTCGACGGTGCCCTCGGTGTGCTCGAGCTCGTACGCGTCGAGCTCCGCGACGATCGCGTCGACGTCGCTGCCGGCCGGAGCGAAGCGGCGGACGCTGTCGGCGGCGCGGACACCGTGAACGGCGCCGAGCACCGCGTCGTGGTCGAGAGCGAAGCGCTCGGCGAAGGCGCCCCAGATGGTCTCCACGACGGCCGTCGAGTCGACGAGCGTCCCGTCCATGTCGAAGAGGGCGGCGCGGGCTCGGAGGAGGTGGGGCATGCGTCCATCCTGGCGGTCGGCGGCCTCCGGCGCCTGCCGGTGCGGACAGCGCTCGGACAGCGCGCGATCAGCCCGCCCTCAGGCCATGCATCGTGTCGCGGCGCTACGGTGGTCCGAGATCGCGGGCAGACGCCCGGAGGGGAGTGGAGGACGCCATGACGGACGACAACGGAACCGGCACGGACCAGGGCGCGAGCACGGGCGGCGAGGCCTCCGGACCCCGCGCCGGGTGGTACCCGGACCCGGCGGGCTCGTCCCGTCAGCGCTGGTGGGACGGGACCGGCTGGACGGAGTCGCTCCGCGACGCGCCGGCGGCCACTCCCACCGCCCCGGCCGAGAGCGGGTCGGCGCAGGCCGCCGCGACTCCCGTTCCGCCGACCGCACCGACTCCGCCCTCGCCGCCCGCCGAGCGTCCCGCCTACGGGGAGACGTCGAGCGGAGCGGCGACGAGCTACGGGCAGTCGGCCTCGGGTCGGTATCCGCAGCAGCCGTCGTCCGCCGACCCGCAGCAGAGCTACGGGCAGCAGGGCTACGGCCAGCAGGGCGCCGGTCAGCAGCCGCAGCCGCAGCAGCCCTCCGGCCAGCAGCAGCCGCAGCAGGGCTACGGCCAGCAGGCTCCCCAGCAGTACGGCCAGCAGGGGTACGGCCAGCAGCCCTACGGCCAGCAGCCGCAGCAGCCCTACAACCAGCAGCAGCCGCAGTACCCGGCCTACTCCGCGGCTCCCGGAGCACCCGTGCAGCAGCGTGACACGAGCATCGTCACGTCCACCCCGTGGATCTGGGTGGTGGTCCTCCTGCCGCTGCTCTCGGCGCTGTCGATCTTCCTCCTCCCGCCGAGCGCGATCGTCGACTCGTCGATGGCCTCGACCTACGGGCCGAGCTCCTCGATGGGGATGTCGACGGCCTACCTCGTCGGCCTCGGCGTGCTCCAGGTCGTCGGCTTCCTGATCTACGCGGCGGAGGTCGTCTTCGCCTTCCTCGACTGGCGCCAGCTGAAGCGAGCCGGCCTGCAGCGTCCGTTCCACTGGGCGTGGGCCTTCCTCGCCGCTCCCTACGTCTACGTGATCGGCCGCAGCGTGGTCGTGAAGCGCGTGACCGGCGGCGGCCTCCTCCCGCTCTGGGTCTTCCTCGGCGTCGTGGTCGTGTCGTTCCTCATCGCGATCGGCTGGACGGTGTCGCTCTTCTCCCAGATGACGCAGGCCTTCGCTCCCGCGGGCTTCTGAACCCGTGCGCGCCGCCGATCTCGTCCTGACCGGCGGCGCCGTCTTCACCGCCGACGCCGTGCGCTCCCGAGCGCACGGCGTCGCTGTCGTCGGAGGGCGGATCGTCGCGGTCGGCGCCGACGCCTCCGACCTGATCGGGCCGCGCACCGAGGTGGTCGACCTCGAGGGCCGGATGCTCGTCCCCGGCTTCCAGGACGCCCACGTGCACCCGGTCTGGGGCGGCGCCGCGCTGCTGCGCTGCTGGCTCGGAGCGGGAGGGTCGCCCGCCGAGCACCTGGCGACGGTCGCCGAGTACGCGGCTCGGGAGAGCGGAGCGGAGTGGATCCTCGGCGGCGGCTGGAACCTGCCCGACTTCCCCGGAGGCACCCCGACCGCCCGCGAGCTCGACACGGTCGTCCCTGACCGGCCCGCCTTCCTCACCAACGCCGACGGGCACGGCGCCTGGGTCAACTCCGCCGCACTGCGCCTCGCGGGGATCGACCGCACGACGCCGGACCCCGCCGACGGCCGCATCGAGCGCCTGGCCGACGGCACCCCCTCCGGCACCCTGCACGAGGGGGCGATGGACGCGGTCCGCCGCCACCTCCCGCCGGCGAGCGCGGACGAGCTCCACCGCGCGCTACTCCTCGGGCAGGAGACCCTGCACTCGTTCGGAGTGACGGCGTGGCAGGACGCGATCATCGGCTCCTACGGCGATGTGGGCGACCCCGGTCCGGTGTACCGCCGCGCGGCGCTGAGCGGCGATCTGACCGGGCGCGTCCGCGGTGCGCTGTGGTGGGACCGGGGCCGCGGCGTCGAGCAGATCCCGGAGCTCGTCGAGCGGCGCGCGGCGCTCGCCGCCGACCGCTTCGCTCCGACGACCGTCAAGATCATGCAGGACGGGGTCGCCGAGAACTTCACGGCGGCGATGCTCGAGCCCTACCTCGACGGGCACGGCGGCCACGGTCACGGCGACGGCCTCTCGATGGTCGACCCGCGCCTCCTGAACGAGGCCGTGCCGCTCCTGGACGCGGCCGGGTTCCAGGTGCACTTCCACGCGATCGGCGATCGCGCCGTGCGCGAGTGCCTGGACGCGGTCGAGCGGGCGATCGAGGCGAACGGGCGCCGCGGCAACCGCCACCATCTCGCGCACCTGCAGGTCGTGCATCCGGACGACCTGCCGCGCTTCCGTGCGCTCGACGTCGCGGCGAACCTGCAGATGCTGTGGGCCTCGGCGGAGCCGCAGATGGTGGAGCTGACGCTGCCGTTCCTCGGTGAGCGGCGCGGCTCGTGGCAGTACCCGTTCGGCGATCTGCTCCGCTCGGGCGCGGTGCTCGCGTCGGGGAGCGACTGGCCGGTGTCGACGCCCGACCCGCTCGCCGCGATCCACGTCGCGGTGAACCGGCTCTCGGCGCCGTCCGAGCGCGAGCCGGGGTGGAGCGAGGAGGTGTTCCTCCCGGAGCAGCGCCTCGACCTCGCCACCGCCCTCTCCGCCTCCACGGCCGGCTCGGCGTGGGTGAACGGCCTGGACGGCGAGTCGGGCTCGATCGCCGTGGGACTCGCGGCGGACTTCGCCCTGCTGGACCGGGATCCCTTCGCCGGCGACCTCCGCGCGATCGGGGACACCCGGGTGCTGGGCACCTGGATCGGCGGCGAGCGCGTCCACACCGCAGCGGACGCGCCCGCCTGATCCGGGTCGTTCAGGAGGCGGCGCTCAGCAGGTGATCGCTCCGCCGATGATCCCCGCGAGCAGCCCGCCGGTCGCGGAGGCGATCGCGCCGGGACCGGAGATCGCGCCGATCACCCCGCCGGTCGCGGCACCGCTGACGCCGCTCCCGGCGACGCAGTGGCCCCACTCGGGCGAGCTCCAGTCGCTGTTCAGGTGCAGGCCGCCCGCCGCCGAGCGGGACGCCGAGTCCGGGGCGAAGTGGAAGGTGAGCGTGTCGGAGTCGTCGATCGACCAGTGGCCCGACACGGTGCGGCCGCGTCCGACGTCGATCCTCTCCGGGAGTGCGTCGGACGTCTCGGCGCCGTCCGTGAAGCCGACCCCGCCGCCCGCCAGCTCGACGATCCGCGTGCCGTCGGTGACGTCGAAGGTCACCGTCGACGCCGATCCGCCCCGTGCCTCGAGGTGCACCCGGCTGCTCGTCTCCTGCCTCGCCGGCTCGGCGTGCGCGGCCTGCGCTGTGAACAGCGGCACCGCCAGCAGAGCGGCCGCCGCCGCGACCAGTGCCGTGCTCGTCCTCTGTCGTTCCATCGTCGTTCCCTCCCTCGGATTCCGATCCAGGAGGGAGGGCTCAGCGCCGCCGGTCGACGAGGGCGAGGACGACGGACGCCACCGCTGCCGCGACGGCGGCGGTGACCACGACGTCCCACGGATCCTCGGCGCCCACCGCGGTCGCGACGAGGTGCCCGGCCAGGACGCCGACGAACAGTGCCGGCAGCATCAGCCAGATGCGCCGTCTCCGTCGTGCCGCCGTACCGGCCTGTTCCCTGTCGCTCATGCTCGCCCTCCTGGATTCACCATACAGGTATGGAGTACCAGGCGGTCGCGACGCGCGTCGAGGAGGTGGCGCGATCCGTCAGGCCTCGCTGCGCTGGATGAGGCGGGAGAGGACGATCGCGGAGCGCGTGTGGTCGACGTTGGGCGCGATGCGGACCTTCTCGAGGGCGAGCTCGAGGCTGGGGATGTCGCGCGAGCGGATGTGGACGATCGCGTCGGCGGAGCCGGTGACCGTGCCCGCGTCGACGACCTCGGGGACCGCGGAGAGGATGCGGCGGAGCTCGTCCGGAGCGACGGTGCCGCGGCAGAAGAGCTCGACGTAGGCCTCGGTGGCCATGCCGTCGACCGCGGGGTCGACCTTGATCGTGAAGCCGCGGATCACGCCGTCGGCCACGAGTCGGTCGACGCGGCGCTTCACCGCGGAGGCGGAGAGCCCGACCACGCCGCCGATGTCGCCGTAGCCCGCGCGGGAGTTCTGGCGCAGCAGATCGAGGATCTTCCGATCGATGTTGTCCATGCTCCGAGGATAGGCGCGGCCGGAGCGGCGCCTGGACGGCAGCAGAGTGCCACTGGAGATTCGTGACGCCCGGCTATATAGTTGCTCTCGGTCAATAGTTGATCGCAGTCAACTAGAACCGCCGCCGTGCTGAAGAGGAGCCCATGTCATACCCCGAACACCGCGCCGCATCGCGCGGAACCACCGCGCCGCACGCCCCCGCCGGGCCGGACGGCGCCATGTCGCACCGCCAGGTGCTCGAATCGCTCAGCGGCCTGCTGCTGGGCATGTTCGTCTCGATCCTCGCGGGCACGGTCGTGTCGACCTCGCTGCCCCGGATCATCTCCGACCTCAAGGGCGACCAGAACGCCTACACCTGGGTCGTCACCGCGACCCTGCTCGCGACCACGGTCTCCACCCCGCTCTGGGGCAAGTTCGCCGACCTGTTCAACCGCAAGCTGCTGATCCAGCTCGCCCTCGGGCTGTTCGTCATCGGCTCCGCCCTGGCCGGCTTCTCGCAGGACACGAACATGCTGATCGTCTTCCGCGTGTTCCAGGGCCTGGGCGCCGGCGGACTCGCCGCGCTGAGCCAGATCATCATGGCCGACATCATCAGCCCCCGTGAGCGCGGCAAGTACGCCGGCCTCTTCGGCGGCGTGATGGCGATCGGCACCGTCGGCGGCCCGCTCCTGGGCGGCGTCGTGACCGACGCGTTCGGCTGGCGCTGGAACTTCTTCATCGCGATGCCCGTCGCGATCGTCGCGATCGTCCTCCTCCAGATGACCCTCCGCCTCCCCGCGCACCCGAAGCGCAAGGTGCGGATCGACTACCTCGGCGCCGTGCTCATCGCGGGCGGAGTCTCGCTCCTGCTGATCTGGGTCTCCCTCGCCGGCAAGAACTTCGACTGGGCCTCGTGGGAGACCGCGGTCATGGTCGGCGGCGCCGTCGTGCTGCTGATCGCCGCCGTGATCACCGAGCTCACCGTGGCCGAGCCGATCATCCCGATGGGGATGTTCAAGAACCGCACCTTCAGCCTCGCCGTCGTGGCGAGCATCTCGGTCGGCGTCTCGATGTTCGGCGTCGCCGTCTTCCTCGCGCAGTACATGCAGCTGGCCCGCGGAGCCACGCCGACCCAGTCGGGCCTGCTCACCATCCCGATGATGGCCGGCCTGCTGATCGCCTCGACGATCTTCGGCGGGATCATCTCGCGCACCGGCAAGTGGAAGGCGATCATGATCAGCGGCGGCGTGCTCGCCGTGATCGGAACCTCCCTCCTCAGCACCCTCCGCTACGACACGGACCTGGTCCTCGTCGGGATCTACATGGCCGTCCTCGGCGCCGGCCTGGGCATGCTGATGCAGAACCTCGTCCTGGTGGTGCAGAACTCGATCGAGGTGAAGAACCTCGGCGTCGCGACCAGCGCGGTCACGTTCTTCCGCAGCCTCGGCGGCACCGTCGGAGTCTCGGTCCTGGGCTCGATGCTCGGCACCGTGATCGCCGACCGCATCAAGACCGGCATCGCGGGGCTCGCTCCCGCCGACCAGGCTCTCGCCGCGCAGGCGCTGGGCAGCGGCACGATCCCGCAGCCGGCCACCCTGCCCGACGCCGTGCGCGTCGTGGTCGAGAGCGCCTACGGGATCGGCGTCGGCGACGTGTTCCTCTACAGCATCCCGCTCGCCGTGGTCACGCTGATCGCCGTCGTCCTCCTGCCGAACGTGAGCCTCGGCTCGAAGAACGCGGTGCAGCTCAAGGCGGAGCCGACCACTCCGCTACAGGCCGCGGAGGACGCCCTCATCGCCGCCTCGGACGGCCAGGCGGCGCTCCGCCCCGTCGGCCAGGCCCGGCGGACGGACGACGCGACGCACGCCCGGGAGGGTCGCGAGGCCACTCCCGTCGGACACGGCCGCCACGCCGACGAGGAGCGGCAGGAGGAGCCGGTCGGGCACGCCCGGCACGCCGCTCCCACCGGCTCCGTCGACGTGATCGAGCGCTCCTGATGCCCGCCGCCGCGCCCTCGGCCGAGGCGCTGCACGAGGTCGAGGAGCAGATCACCGTGCTCGCCGTCCAGGTGCGCCTCGCCGTCCGGGACGCGGCGGCGTCGATCGACCCGGCGCTGCCGCCCTTCGGACTGCGGCTGCTGCGGATCCTCGAGCGCTGCGGTCCGGTCCACTCCGGCGCCGCGGCGGAGCGGCTCGGGGTCGACCGCAGCGCGATCAGCCGCCAGGCCCGCCAGCTCGCCGAGCTGGGCCTGGTCGAGATGACCTCCGATCCCGCCGACGGCCGAGCGCGGTTCCTCTCGCTCAGCGCGGCCGGATGCGAGCGGATGCGCGACCTCGGCGGCCGTCAGCGGCAGCGGATGCAGGAGGCGCTGAGCGCCTGGCCCGAGGAAGACCTGCGTGCGTTCGCGGGATACCTGGAGCGGCTGACCGCGGCGGAGTGAGCCGCGTGATCTGGACGAGTGGCGCGGACCGATGCGGTCCGCGCCACTTCTGCGTGCCGCCGGACGCGGCGCGGGCGCGCTGACCGCGCGCCGTCTCGCGCCACCCGGTGCCGACGCCGTCGTGGTCGTTCTACATTTCCTGAGATGTTCTCACTCAGGAGGCGATGACCCTGTTCTCTTTCGACCATGCAGCAGCGGCGGAGCTGGTCCGCGCCTCGGACGAGGCGGCGGAGGCGCTCGCCTCCCAGGGGCTGCTGAGGTCCGTCGCTGCCGAGTACGCGCTGGGCGAGTTCCGCGGCGCGTACGCCGAGCGGTTCCGCCGGGTCTGCGTCTGCGACAGGGAGAACCGCGGTCGGCTGAGCGCCGAGCTGCACGAGCTCGCCGACACGGTTCGGCTCGTGGCGAGGAAGGCCGAGGAGGAGCGTCGGCGCCGGGAGGAGTACGCGGCCTGGGAGCGGCGGGCGGACGAGCGCGAGCAGCAGCGCCGCCTCGATCCGATCGCGGCCCTCGCGGCGGGAGTCGACGAGGTCGTCGACCGGCCGCCGTCCGATCGGCCGGTCGTGCCTCCACCGATCCGTGCGCTGTTCTCCCCCCGGTCGGTGCCCCGCACGTCCCCGGGCGGCTCCGCCTCGGGAGGCACGACCTCCGCCGACCCCGAGCGTCTCGACGTCTTCGTCTCGCAGACCCGGCAGGCGGACGACGCGATGCGCTCCCGGCTCCAGGATCTGATGGCCGCCTGGGGAGCCTTCGGCAACCGCTGCTCGTGGGCGCCGGTCGAGTCCTTCTCGGTGCTCCAGGGCTTCCGCGAGCTGCTGTCGATCGGTGCGGCCGACGCGACCTGGGTCGAGCAGATCTCCCTGGCCTTCACCGCCGCCGGGGGAGCGGCGCTCTCCGTTCCCGTCCTCGACGCCGTCGGCACCCTGGCGCGGCCCCGGGGCGGCCGGAGCCTGCTCGACACCCTCGCGGCGCTCTCGTCCGACGATCTCGCGACACTCCTCGCCGCGTCGCCCGATCTCGCGGCCCGCCTCGGGCGACTGGCTCCGACCCTCGTGAACGACTGGTGGCGGAGCCTCGACTCCACGGACGGCGCGCGCTTCTCGCCGCAGCAGGAGGCGCTGGTCGCCGGTCTGCCCGGGGTGATCGGAAATCTGGAGGGTGTTCCCTACCGCGCCCGGGTGAGGGCGAACGAGAGGGCGCTGAGGGCGCGGATCGTGGCGCTGAGGAGCGAGGCGGCGGGCCTGCGCGGGAAGGCGGGCGACGGGGAGCGACTCGCGGCGGTGGAGTCGCAGCTGGTGGCGCTGAGGGACGTGCGGGCATCGCTCCGGCGCGGTCTCGGTCAGGACCCGCGCTTCCTCATCTCCCTGACCGCCGACGAGCCTCCGCTCGCCGCCGTCTCGATCGGCGATCCCGACACCGCCACGAACGTCACCTACGCCGTCCCCGGGATGGGACAGACGACGGAGAGCATGACCCGATGGACGAAGGCGTCGCAGAATCTGCAGTCGCTCCTCCCGCCCGGCAGCGCCGTCGTCTCCTGGATCGGCTACGGGACCCCGCCGATGGCGCGGCTCGGCGGGAACGGCATGGACGTCCTCACCTCGAACCAGGCGGTCGCCGGCGGCGCCGCACTCGCCTCGGCTGTCCAGGGGCTCTCCGCGGTCCGGGGCGACGACCTGCCGAAGCCGAACGTCGTCGCACACTCCTACGGCAGCACCGTCATGGCCGTCGCCGCCTCGCGCTCGGACGTCGAGCTCGGGGTCGTCGTGACGCTGGGCTCGGCCGGCCTCCCGGACAGCGTCGACGAGGCGAGCGACCTGCACGCGGAATCCGTCTTCGCGGGGCAGGCGCGGGACAAGTACCTCGGCGAGACCGAGAGCGGCGACGAGGCCGCGTGGATGGGCCGCGCCTTCAGCTGGAACCACCACACGGATCCCGCTGACGAGGACTTCGGCGCGCGCGTCTTCGGTGTGGAGACCGGAGGCGACGCCGGGAGGATCGTGACGGATCACGCTGCGCTGAAGAGCGACGACGGCGATCTCGCGGGGTATCTCGACAAGAACACCGAGTCCCTGCAGAACGCGGCGTGGGCCGTCTCCCGGCGACTCGACCTGCTGACCGAGAACCGGCCGCTCGGACCGACCGCCTTCCAGAAGGCGGTCGTGGGAGCCTCCCATGGCGGGTAGAGGCTCTCCTCAGCGGACGGGCGTCGCGCTGACCGTCGCCGCTCTGCTCGTGATGTCGATGACCGCTTGTGCAACGGAGAAGGAGGCGAGACCGGTGAGCACGATGAGTCCTCGGGAGGGTCGGGACCGGGTGGTGGAGTTCGTGCGGGACTCCGCGGGGCGGCTCGATGTGGAGGGGTGGTGGCCGCGGAGCGGCGCGGCCAGGCCCGATGTGTGCGGCCCCGGCGACCGGGTGAGCGGTGCGAGCTACAGCTACGACTGGTGGGCCCCGGCGGGCACCGATGTCGAGGGGGATGCGCGGAAGGTCGCGGACTACTGGGAGTCGCTGGGGATGACGGTGAGAGTGACCGATTCGACTCCGCGCCCGACGGTCTACGGGCAGGGCGGACCGGTGCTCCGGGCGAGCTTCGTCACCGGCGCTGTCGAGGAGATGTACATGATCGGGGCGGAGATGCCGTGCGCGCCCGGCGATTTCGAATCACTCCTCCTCGAGGACGAGGCTCAGCGCGCGGCGGGCGCGGTCCTTCCGGGTGATGAAGGGGTCGTCCCGAAGCCGGATCCGTGGGACCTCCCACTCCAGTCCGATCCGTCGGGTTCCGGCTCGGAGGGATGAGCCGCCCCGTCCACCGCGTCCGGATCGGAGATGCCGACGTCGCTTCCGTTGCCGGGGGAGGGGTCGGCCTCAGCGCGGTGCGCCCACCAGCTGCGCGACGTGCACGACGAAGGCGCGGCGGCGGTCGCGCGTCTCCTCCCCGCCCCGGGAGGCGAAGGGGGTGAGGTGCCAGATCTCGCAGAGGCCGAGGAGGGCGATGAAGAGGTCGTCGGCGGACCAGCTCGCGTCGACGACGCCGGTGCGCTGCCACTCGAGGACCCGGGCCTCGGGGGCGGGGACCCCGCCGAGCTGCTCGCCGGCCTCCTCCCAGACGCCGGCTCCCTCCAGGCGCGCCCACGTGAGCAGGCGCAGGAACTCCGGGTGCTCCCACACATGGTCGAACATGCGGCCCGCGAGGTCGGGGAGGTCCGCCGCCTCGGCGAGGAGCGTCTCGTCGAGAGCGCCGAGCGCCTCGACGACGGTCGCGACGAACAGGCCGCGCTTGCCGCCGTAGTAGGCGTAGAGCCGCTCCTTGTTCAGACCCGCGGCCGCGGCCACGCGGTCGACCCGGGCGCCCGCGAAGCCGTGGGCGGCGAACTCGACGGAGGCGGCGCGGAGGATCCGCTCGCGTGCGGGCAGCGCCGCATCGGATGTCGGCTCCATGGTTCACCTCCGGGCGCTCGAACGATACACTCTTCTTCGCCCAACCAACTGGTTGGGGTGGTTCGGCTCCGATGACGCGGCTCGGATCCGGACCCGCCGGTCCCGCTCCGCTCCGTGTGAAAGGCCGCCATGCACTCCCCGTCCGCTCCCTCCTCCGCCCGCCGCTGGTGGGTGCTCGTGATCCTCGCGCTCACGCAGCTCGTCGTCGTGCTCGACGGCACCATCGTCACGATCGCCCTCCCCGCCGCGCAGGCCGACCTCGGCCTCACCGACGTCGAGCGCCAGTGGGTCGTCACCGCCTACGCCCTCGCGTTCGGCGCGCTCCTGCTCCTGGGCGGCCGCATCGCCGACTACACCGGCCGCAAGCGCACCTACCTGATCGGGATGATCGGCTTCGGCGCCGCCTCCGCCTGGGGCGGCCTCGCCACCTCCGGCACCGAGCTGATCGCCGCCCGCGGGCTGCAGGGCGCCTTCGCCGCGCTGCTCGCTCCGGCCGCTCTGGCCCTCCTCACCGTCTCCTTCCCCTCCGGCCGCGAGCGAGGCACGGCCTTCGCCGTCTTCGGAGCGGTCGCCGGAGCGGGCGCCGCCGTCGGCCTCGTGCTGGGCGGGCTGCTCACCGAGTTCGCCGACTGGCGCTGGTGCCTCCTCGTCAACGTCCCCGTCGTCGTGGTCGGCGCGATCGCCGGCCAGCTGCTCGTCACCGAGAGCCGCGCGGAGGGGCGCAACCGCTTCGACGTCGCCGGGACGATCACCGTCGCGCTCGGGCTCGCGAGCGTCGTCTACGGCTTCACCCTCGCCGAGCAGGGCTGGCTCCGCGTCGACACCCTCGGCTTCCTCCTCGTCGGCGTGCTGCTGCTGGCCCTCTTCGTGCGGATCCAGGCCCGCTCGGACCACCCGTCGCTGCCGCTGCGCATCGTCGCCGACCGCGTCCGCGGCGGAGCCTTCCTGGTGCAGGCGATCGTCGGCAGCGTGATGATCGGCTCCACCCTCTACCTGACCCTGCACCTGCAGCTGGTCCTGGGCCTGCCGCCGCTCGAGGCGGGCCTGGCCAATCTGCCGATGACGGTGACGATCATGATCGTCGCCGGAGTCGCCGCCAAGCTGCTGCCGCGCATCGGCCCGCGCGTGCTGATGATCGTCGGCCCGCTGATCGCGGCGGCCGGGCTCCTCTACCTGAGCCGCATCACCCCCGACGGCGGCTACCTCCTCGAGGTGCTGCCCGCGCTGATCCTCCTGGGCATCGGCATGGCGATGGTCTTCGTGCCGCTGCAGAACCTCGCGCTCACCGGAGTCGCGGCCCACGACGCCGGTGCCGCCGGAGCGACCGCGAACGCCGCCATGCAGATCGGCGGCTCGATCGGGCTGTCGATCTTCACGACCCTCTACGCGGGAGTCGCGGGCGAGCAGCAGTCGCCGGTCGCCTTCGTCGACGGCTACTCCGCGGTCTTCGTCGCGGCCGCGATCGGGCTGGTCGTCGCCTCCGTCGTCGCCGTCGCGATGATCCGGGTGAAGAAGGAGGAGTTCCTCGCCCAGGCTCCGAAGGAGGCCGTCGCCCACCTGGGCTGATCCCGGCCTAGGCTCGGAAGCGCCATGCAGCCACTGACCGAGACCGAGATCCGCGAGTCCTTCGTCAACGCCTCCCGCAAGGAGGTCGCCGACCTCGCGCTGCCGAAGGACTTCGACGCGCTGGACTGGTCGGTCATCGACCATCTCGGCTGGCGCGACCGGAGGATGGGCCGCCGCGCCTACGTCGTCGTGCCGCTGGAGGAGCGCCTCGTCGGGGTCCTGCTCACCCAGGCCGACGCCCTGCCGCGCTCGCGGGCGCAGTGCTCGTGGTGCCGCGACGTGCAGCTCCCGAACGACGTCGTCTTCTTCGGGGCGCGGAAGGCCGGAGCGGCCGGGCGGGCGGGGGACTCGCTCGGCACGCTCGTCTGCTCCCGCTTCGAGTGCTCGGTGAACGTGCGGCGGCGCCCGTCGGTGGCCTACATCGGGTTCGACCTCGAGGCGGCGCGGGCGCAGCGGATCGCGACTCTGCGGGCGCGCACCGAGGGCTTCGCGCGCGAGGTGCTCGGCGAGGCGTGACCGCGCTCAGCGGCGCGTGGACGCGCGCACGTGCATCCGCTCGCCCTGGCGGCCGAAGAGGCTGAGGAACTCGACCTGCTGCTCGTCGGCGCGGCCGAACCAGTGCGGCACCCGGGTGTCGAACTCGGCGGCCTCGCCGGCCGGCAGCACCAGATCGTGCTCGCCGAGCCGCAGGCGGAGCCGCCCGCTCAGCACGTAGAGCCACTCGAAGCCCTCGTGCGCGCGCTGCTCCGCCGGCTCCGTCACCGGCCCGGCCGGGAGCGTGTGCTTGAACGCCTGGAGCGCGCCCGCGTCGCGGCTGAGCGGCTGGATGAGCATGCCGTTCCGGCGCACCGGCCGCCCGTGCACGCGGGGATCCTCCGGCGCGGCGCCGACGAGCTCGTCGAGCGGCGCCCCGAGGGCGCGGGCGATCGGGAGGAGCAGCTCCAGCGTCGCGCGACGGCCTCCGCTCTCGAGGCGCGAGAGGGTGCTCGCCGAGATGCCGGTCTCGGCCGCGAGGGACGCGAGCGTGCGGTCGCGGCGGGTGCGCAGGCGCCGGAGCCGTGGTCCGACGGCGGCGACGAGGACGTCGCGGAGACTGCGGCCGAGGGCAGTGGCGGCGGCGAGGCCGGCGAAGGAGGCGCCGAGGATCAGGACG
>NZ_PSVQ01000038.1:0-34223 GCF_002932395.1 Rathayibacter sp. AY1D9 | reverse complement strand
AGCGAGACGCCCTCGACGGTGCGCTCGGCGCGGAGCGAGCTGTCGCCGCTCCAGCCGAGGTGGACGCCGTGCACGAGCCCGCGCTCCCAGCCGAAGCCGACCCGCTCCCCCGCCGCCGCACCTGCTCTCGCACCGCCCTCCGCGGTCGAGCGCGCCCTGAGACCTGTCCCCACGCGCAAGGAGGCGCCGCATGTCCGCTCATCCGCATCCCCCCGGGTTCTCCCGGCGGCTGTTCCTCTCGGTGCCGCTCGCCGCGGCGTCCGCCGCGGCCCTCGCCTCCTGCGCCTCCCCCGGCGCCGGCGACGGAGTGACCACGCTCGACTTCTTCCAGTTCAAGGCGGAGGCGGTGGAGGACTTCGCGCGGATCATCCGCGAGTTCGAGGCGGCCAACCCGGACATCCGGGTCATCGCCAACAACGTGCCCGACCCCGACACGGCCATCCGCACTCTGCTCGTCAAGGACAAGGTGCCGGACGTGCTGACCCTGAACGGCAGCGGCTACTACGCCGACCTCGCGAAGGCCGGCGTGTTCCACGACTTCACCGGCGACGAGCTGGTCGAGCGGGTGAACCCGGCGGCCCTCGACATCCTCGCCGCCCTCGGCAGCTTCGAGGGGAAGGAGGTGAACGCGCTCGCCTTCGCGAACAACGCGGACGGGATCCTCTACAACCGCACGATCTTCGCCGAGAACGGGATCGAGGTGCCGACCACCTGGGACGAGCTGATCGCCGTCTGCGAGACGCTCACCGCCGCCGGGATCACTCCCTTCTACGGCGCCCTGCTCGACAACTGGACCGGCGCCCCCGCCTTCAACGCGCTCGGCGGGCAGCTGCAGCCGGACGGCTTCTTCGACGCGATGCGCGAGGAGGGAGCGGCGCTCGGCCCCGACTCCCCCGTCTCGTTCTCGAAGGACTACGCGACGACGATGGAGCGGCTCGGGCAGCTCTTCTCGTACACGCAGGAGGGCTCGTTCGGCCGCGGCTACGACGACGGCAACCAGGCCTTCGCCGCGGGCGAGGCGGCCATGTACCCGCAGGGCATCTGGGCGATCAACCCGGTGCGCACGAACAACCCCGACATCGATCTCGGCGTCTTCCCCTACCCGGTGCTCGACGACCCCGCGGACACGCGGGTCACCTCGGGCGTCGACGTGGCCGTCGCCATCGGCCGCGGCACTCCGAAGCTCGACGCGGCCCGCCGCTTCGTCGACTTCCTGCTGACCCCCGGAGTCGTCGAGCCGTACGTCGCGAGCCAGGCCGCCTTCTCGCCGCTGGTCGGCGCCGCACCCAACTCGGACCCCACGCTGGCCGAGCTGCAGCCCTACTTCGAGCAGGGACGGCTGATCGGCTTCGTCGACCACCAGATCCCCGCGAGCATCCCGCTCAACCCCACGCTCCAGGCGTTCCTCGCCAGCGGGGACGCCGACGCGGCGCTCCGGACCCTCGACAGTGAGTGGCGCAAAGTCGCGGCACGCGCGACCAGGAAGTGACCCCATGACCACGACCACGACGGCCGCCGCGCAGGCGGTGGCGACCACTCCTCCGCCGCCCGCGCGCCGCAAGCGCACCATCGGGCGCACCTCGAAGACCTTCTACTGGATGACGGTCCCCGCCGTCCTGCTCTTCTTCGTGCTCCACACGGTCCCGGTCCTCACCGGAATCTTCTTCAGCTTCACGGACTACGCGGGCTACGGCTCCTGGGACCTGATCGGCGCCTCGAACTACCTCGCGCTCCTCCAGGACGACCGCGTCTGGAAGGCCTACGGGTTCACCTTCGGCTTCGCGATCGTGGCGACCGTGCTCGTGAACGTGATCTCGCTCACCATCGCCGTCGCCCTCAACGCGCGGATCAAGTTCCAGACGGCGTTCCGCGGGATCTACTTCATCCCCTACGTGCTCTCGACCCTGGTCATCGGCTACGTGTTCCAGTACCTCTTCGCGAACTCGCTGCCGCAGATCCTCGGCGCGATCCCGGTGATCGGCGAGAACATCCTCGCGAACGCCGACTGGGCGTGGGTGGCGATCGTGGTGCTGGCGGTCTGGCAGGCCTCGGCCTTCTCGATCATCATCTACCTCGCCGGACTCCAGACCATCCCAGGCGAGCTCTACGAGGCGACCTCGCTCGACGGAGCGGGGAGGTGGCGGCAGTTCACCTCGATCACGTTCCCGCTGATCGCCTCCTTCTTCACGATCAACATGGTCATCTCGATGAAGAACTTCCTCCAGGTGTTCGACCACATCATCGCCCTCACCAACGGCGGTCCCGGCACCTCGACGGAGTCGATCACGCTGCTGATCTACCGCGGCGGCTTCCAGGGCGGCGAGTACGCCTATCAGACGGCCAACGCCGTCCTCTACTTCCTCATCATCATCGTGGTCTCGCTGATCCAGTTCCGAGTCCTCAGCCGCAGAGAGGCGTCGTTCTGATGACATCGACCATCACCCCCACGACCGCCATCGCCCTCGGCGAGCCCGAGGGGCGGCGCCGGCCCTCCCGCGACACCTACCGGATCAACTGGTGGGCGACCGCGCTCATCGCGGTCTGCTCGCTGACGATCCTCCTGCCGCTCTACTTCGCCGTCGTGACCGCGCTGAAGACGCCCGACCAGCTCGGCGGCACCGGGTTCGAGCTGCCGACCTCGATCTCGTGGGGCAACTTCGCCGAGGCGTGGACGGCGACCCGCTTCCCGCAGGCCTTCGTGAACACCGCGCTGATCACGGTCGGAGCCGTCGTGCTGACGCTGTTCTCGAACTCGATGGTCGCCTACGCGGTCGCCCGGAACATGCACAGGCCGTTCTTCAAGGGCGTCTACTTCTACCTGCTCGCCGCGGTCTTCGTGCCGTTCCCGATCATCATGCTGCCGGTGGTGAAGGAGACGGCCCTGCTGGGCCTGGACAACCAGGCCGGGCTGATCCTGCTCTACGCCGTGTTCGGGCTCTCGATCAACACGTTCATCTACACCGCCTTCATCCGCTCGATCCCCATCGAGCTCGAGGAGGCGGCGCGCACCGACGGCGCCTCGACCTGGCGGACCTACTGGCAGGTGATCTTCCCGCTGCTCGGCCCGATGAACGCGACCGTCGGGATCCTGACCTGCGTGTGGGCGTGGAACGACTTCATCCTGCCGCTCGTGGTGCTCTCGGACCCGTCCGCCCGCACCCTGCCGCTGGCCGAGTACGTCTTCCAGGGGCAGTTCAACACGAACTACACCGTCGCCTTCGCGTCCTACCTGATGGCGATGGCGCCGCTGCTGATCGTGTACCTCTTCGCGCAGCGCTGGGTGGTCAGCGGAGTGATGCGCGGGTCGATCAAGTAGCGGTCGCGGCGAGCGCCGCCTCGAGCAGGTCCGTGAGCACGGTGCCTCGCGAGCCCGCGTCCTCCGGGTGCCACTGCACGCACCAGAGCGGCGCGGACTCGTGCTCAAGGGCCTCGACGGTGCCGTCGTCGGCGCGGCCGACCACGACGAGGCCCTCGCCGGGACGGTCGACGGCCTGGTGGTGGGAGCTGCGGACGTCGAGCTCGGCGGCGCCGAGGATGCGAGCGAGGGCGCTGCCCGGCTCGAGCGCCACGCGGTGGTCGACCATCCCCGACAGGTGCTCACCGGGGACCGACCGGCCCACGTGGCCGGCGCCGGGCAGGTGCTGCACGAGGTCGCCGCCGAGGGCGACGTTGACCAGCTGCATCCCGCGGCAGATCCCGACCAGCGGGGTCCGCGTCTCGACGGCACGGCGGACGAGCGCGATCTGCGCGCGGTCGGCCGCGGGGAAGGACTGGCCTCGGTGCGGGTCGTCGGGCCGGCCGCCGTAGAGGGACGGGTCGACATCCTCCCCTCCGGTGACCACGACGGCGTCGGCGGCGGCGAGCCGACGCTCGAGCTCGGCGGCGCCGGCCTGCTCGGCAGGGACGCGGTCGACCACGAAGCCCGCGGCGGTGGCGGCCGAGACGACGCTCGCGGTCAGCAGCTGCAGCTCGATCTCGAACTCGGGATCCTCGCGGCCGCCGTCGGCGACGTCGACGACGAGCAGGACGGGGCGGTCGGAGGCCATGCGGACATCGTGCCACCCGGCCGGCTCCGGCAGAACGTCGGCGGAGAGGAGGGCCTCTGCGTCGGCGGGCGAGGGACCGCGCTCTCGGCGTGCGTTCTGCAGGAGCCCGCAGACCTCTCCCGGGGACTGGTCAGGATCCGGCACCGCGATTTAGGATGTTCACGTTCACATACCGTGCGAAGACGCACACCTCCGCGGCCCTGCGGATCGTGCCTCGACGCCGCATCCGATCACGAGGGCCTATCTGCATGAGACGATCACGATCGGCGGTGAGGACCGCTCTGGCGGTCGCGACCGTCGCCGCCACGGCGCTGCTCGGCGCCACGGTCCCCAGCTCCGCCTTCGGAGCCACCGAGACCCCGCTCCTCCACTACACGTTCGACACCGCCCCCACCGGCACCACGGTCGCCGACACCAGCGGCAACGGCTACAGCGCGACGCTGCGCGGCTCCGGAGCCCAGTTCCGCAACGGGCTCATCAGCCTCCCCGGCGGATCCGCCGCGGCCGCCCCCTACCTCGAGATCCCCACCGCCGGCCTCGTCGGCAAGAAGGACCTGACCTTCTCCACCTGGCTCGCCCACAAGGGCGGCACGGGCAACGTCGCCGCCGCGTTCGTCGGAGCGCCCGTCGCCTCCGGCGCCTCGTTCTCCTCCGGCTACTGGCTGCTCAACCCGAGCAACCTCTCCGGCTACACCAAGTCGGTCGTCACCAACTCGGTCAACGCGGGCGCTCCCTACAACACCGAGGTCGGCGCCGGAGCGACGGGCACCCCGACCGTCGGCGCGCGCACCCCCTCGGGCCTCTCGCTCTACACGACCGTCATCGACGGCTCGACCGGCAAGCTCACCGTGTACGTCAACGGCGCGCAGATCTCGCAGAGCACGATCGCCCGCGACGTCTCCTCGTTCGGCCCGTCGCTCGTCGCGTACATCGCGCGCTCGACCTACAACGACCCGGGCTGGAACGGCGAGATGGACGACTTCGCCGTCTACGACAGCGCCCTCAGCAGCAGCTCCGTGCAGGCGCTCTACTCCTCGCAGGCCCTCGACCGCGCCGTCGCGTCGGTCACGGTGCCCACGGAGGCGACCGCCGGCTTCACGGTGCCCACCACCGCCAGCGGCGTCGGCATCACCTGGACGTCGAACAGCGCGGCCGTGGCCATCACCGGCGGCACCGCGACCGTCACGCGCCCCGCCGCGGGACAGCCGGACGCCACCGCCACCCTCACCGCCACCTACAGGGTCGGCACCGAGACCCGCTCGGTCGACTACACGGTGCGCGTCGCCGCGCAGCTGGACGACGCGACGAAGGTCCAGCGCGACCTCGCCGCGATCGCCATCCCGAACGTCGGCGACATCCGGACGAACGTCTCGGTGCCCACCACCGGCACGCTCGGCTCGAGCATCGCCTGGAGCGTCGTCAGCCCGAGCGGGGCGACCGTCCGCGACGGCAGCGCCGCCGGCACCCGCACCATCGACGTCGACCGCCCCGCGACCGGGAGCCCCGCGATCGACGTGGTCGTCCGCGCGACCGCGACCAGCGGATCCACCACCCGGACCCGCGACTTCACCCTCCGGGTGCAGCCGCTCCCCGCCGGCACCGACGACACCGAGGCGTACGTCTGGGCGTTCTTCACCGGAGAGGGCGACGGCGCCGAGCGCATCAGCCTCGCCGCCTCGAAGGGCAACGACGCGCTGAGCTGGAACACGCTGAACGGCGGCAAGCCGGTCTTCACCTCGAACCTGGGGACGATGGGCCTGCGCGACCCGTTCATCATCCGCTCGCACGAGGGCGACAAGTTCTTCATGCTCGCCACCGACCTGAAGATCGACGGGCTCCCCGGCGGCTTCGACACCGCGCAGAAGTCGGGCTCGAAGTACATCGAGGTCTGGGAGTCGACCGACCTGGTGAACTGGTCCGCCCAGCGCCACGTCAAGGTCTCCACCGACTTCGCCGGCAACACCTGGGCCCCCGAGGCGTACTGGGATGACGAGCTCCAGACCTACGTCGTCTTCTGGGCCTCGAACATGTACCCGACCACGAACACGGCCGATCGCGCCTCCGTCACCTACAACCAGATGATGTACGCGACGACCGAGGACTTCACCTCCTTCTCGGAGGCGAAGCCGTGGATCGACGTCAAGCGCGGCGCCGGCAAGGGCACCATCGACTCGACGGTCGCGAAGGACGGCGACACCTACTACCGCTTCACCAAGGACGAGGCGTCGATGACCCTCCGCGAGGAGAAGAGCACCGACCTGCTGGCCACCGTCTCGGGCTCGCTGCCCGGCACCGGCGGACCGGCGGACGAGTGGTCGCTGGTCAAGGAGAAGGTGGCCTCGGGCCTGCCCAACGGCGAGCCCGGCAAGACCTTCACCAGCGGTGAGGGCCCCAACGTCTTCCCCGCCAACGAGGGCGACGTGAACGGCCTCGACTGGTTCCTCTTCATCGACCAGCCGAACTACCACGACGGGCCGAACCACTACATCCCGTTCGGCACCGACGACCTCGCGAACGGCGACTCCTGGCAGCCGCTCGGAGCGAAGCTCCGCACGGGCCTGCCGCAGAACGCCGACGGCGGCAAGCCGCGCCACGGCACGGTCATCCCGGCGACGCGCTCCGAGTACCAGAAGGTGCTCGAGGGCTACGCCCCCGGCCTGGCCGTCGCCTCGGTCGCTCCGCTGACCGCGACGACCACGGTCGGCACCGCGCCGGTCCTGCCCCGCGCCACGATCACGACCGCCGCCGGCACCACCAGCACGGTCGACGTGGCCTGGGACGCCGTCGCGCCCGCCGCCTACGCCACGGCCGGGACCTTCACGGTCTCGGGCGTCGCGCAGGACGCGTCGCGCATGCCTGTGCAGGTCACGGTCACCGTGCAGTCCTCGCTGAAGGTGAGCGCGACCGCCACGTCGCGCTGCGTCGCCGGCAAGGTCGTGCTGACGGTCGTCGGCAAGAACGGAGACACGGTGCCGATGGACGTCTCGATCAGCACCCCGGAGGGCGTGAAGACGATCGCCGGCGTGAAGCCGGGCGCCTCCGGCTCCGCCGCGTTCACGGTGCGCTCGACGCAGCTCGCCGCGGGCGAGGCGACGGTCACCGGCACGGCCACGGTCGGCGGCAAGACCGTCACGGCCACGGCCACCGCGCCGTACAGCGCGCGCAGCTGCGGCTGACGCACGGCACTCCCCGGGAGCCCGTCGCACCTCACCGGTGCGGCGGGCTCCCGTCGTCGTGCGGGGGGAGCCGGGAAACCGCCCTGACGCCGAGACGCCGCTCCCTCGGCGACGCTTCGACGGACGGCGCGGTGCTGCGGCGCGCGGGCGGACCCGGGACGGCCCGCCCGGCGTCATCCGGTGACGGCTGCCGGTCCGGCTTCGAGCAGGTCGCGGACGCTGCGCGGCTCGCGTCCGAGGAGGCGCCCGAGCTCGGGGCCGGTGCCCGCGAAGAAGCCGCGCTCGGCCGCCCGGTGCATCCCGAGGGTGAAGCGCACGAGGAACTCGGACTGACCCGCCGCGACGCGCGCGGCGACCCACTCGTCGTCGCCGAGGACGCGCAGCTCGACGGGCCGCCCGCCGACCTCGGCCGCGATCCCGGCGATCTCCTCGAACGTCGGAGCCTCCGTCGCGGTCAGCATGATCGGCCCGTCCTGCGGGCTCCCCGAGAGGAGAAGCCGGGCGGCCGCCTCCGACTCGTCCTCGCGGGCCGTCCACGAGACGCGACCGTCCGAGGGGACCTCGATCACGCCGGTCTCCCGCCACGGTCCGAGGAACAGACCCAGGCTGTGCGCGTAGAAGCCGTTGCGGAGCGACGTCCAGGCGAGTCCGGACTCGGCGAGCAGGCGCTCGGTCGCCGCGTGGTCCCGGCCCGGGCCGAAGGGGGTGTCGGCGGCGGCGCCCTGGTGGCTCGTGTAGAGGACCCGTCCGACTCCGGCCGCGACGGCCGCCTCGACGGCGGTGCCGTGCAGGGCGACGGCGTCGGCCCGCGGATCGCTCGAGGAGACGAGGAGCAGTTGATCCGCTCCGTCGAAGGCGCCCGGGAGGGAGGCGGGGTCGGCGTAGTCGCCGACGCGCACCTCCACTCCGCGCTCCGCGAAGCGGGCGGCCTTCGAGGCGTCGCGGGCGACGACGGCGATCCCGGAGGCGGGGACGGAGTCGAGGAGGTGGTCGACGGTGGCGCCGTTCAGAGCGCCGGTGGCACCGGTCACGATGATCATGGGGAGAGCCTTCCGATGAGGGGTATCAGCGATACCACGAGGAAGATAACCACGGAATTCCCTTGATAGCAACCGTGCGCTACCGTCGATACGTGACCAGCCCCACTCCTCCGACCGACACGCGCCTGCGCATCGTCGAGGCGGCCGCCGGCCTCCTCCGCGACGAGGGCCCCGCCGCCGTCACCACGCGAGCGGTCGCCCAGGCGGCCGGGCTGCAGGCCCCGGCGATCTACCGCCTCTTCGGCGACAAGGACGGCCTGCTCGAGGCGGTCGCGGAGCACGTGCTGGCCACCTGGGTCGACTCCAAGGCGCGGACGGTCGAAGCGGCCGTCGCCGGGGGCGTCGACCCGGTCGAGGACCTGCGCTCGGGCTGGGCCGCGCAGGTGGAGTTCGGCCTCGCCAACCCCGCGCTCTTCCGCCTCCTCAGCGATCCGGGCCGCGCCTCCGGATCGCCGGCCGCCCTCTCCGGGCGGCGGGTCCTCGCCGCGCGCGTGCAGCGAGTGGCCGCCGAGGGCCGCCTCCGCGTGCCGGAGGAGCGCGCCGTCGGCCTCATCCAGGCGGCGGGCACCGGCGTGGTCACCACCCTGCTCTCCACCCCCGCCGCCGACCGCGACCCCGGTCTCGCCGACGCCGCGCTCGACAGCGTGCTCGCGGGGATCCTCGCCGACCCGCCCTCCCCCGGCGACGGCGGGCGGCTCACCGCCCTCGTCGGCGTCCGGGCCCTCGCACCGGAGCTCGTTGGTCTCACGCCCGCGGAGCGCCTGCTGCTCGCGGACTGGCTCGACCGCGCCCTCGCGGCGGCTGAGCAGGAGTGACGGGCGCGCAGGAGTGACGGGCGCGCTTCCACCACAGGAGTGACGAGCGCCGTCCCGCCGCGGGGACGACGGCGCCTCCGTCCCGCAGAGACACGGGCTTCGCGGCTAGGCGCGCCTGCCGTCGGGCGGGAGGATCGACGCCTGGATGAGCGGCACGGGGCAAGGAGGGCATGTTGAAGCTGTGGAGCGCATCGAACGCGTTCCTCTACCTCGGCAGCGTCAAGGAGAACGACTTCCTGCAGAACGTCTCCGAGCTCGTCGGTGACTACGACCGCGAAACGACCTCCGCCAGCTATAACAAGGGCGTCCGCTCGACCTCGACCGCCTTGAAGCGCGAACGGATCCTGACCGTGGACGAGCTCGGAGCGATGCCCCGCGGCCGCGCCGTGATGCTCTCTACTGGCTCCCGCGCCGCGCTGCTACGCACCGTTCCCTGGTACGAGGGCACGAAGGAGAAGGTCGCAGCGATCAAAGCCTCCATCGCCGCCCACGACCCCGCGACCGCGCCGGTACGCGGCGCCGAGCCGGCTCCTGTCGTAGCGACGGCCGCGCAGCCGGTCGTGACCAGCGCCGAGCCGGTGTTGCGAGCGTCGAGCCGGCTCCGGCGATCGACCTCGCCGCCTCGATGCGGGCTCTGATGGAGAACGAGGACGCGACGCGGACGGAGGCGCAGCGTGACTGACGACGATCCGCTCGCGGGCGGAGACGTGCAAGAGGCTGCGGGCCTCTCAGCCGCCGTCGACGGAGAGGGCGACACCGCGGCCGCATCGATGCTCGGCGCGTTCGACGTCGACGCGATCGCCGCGAGAGAGGTCGCGGACGTCATCACCGGGATCATCGCCGGGATGACGAAGGAAGCCTTGGAACGAGCACTGACGCCCGAGCGGGTCGAGCTGATGCAGGCCCGCGCCGAAGCGGCCGTGCAGCGCTCGTTCGAAGAGGACTCCGCCCCGACCCTCGTCTACGGATCCGCGGACGAGTGGCTGCGGAAGTACTGGCGCTACACGTAGCGCCGCCGCGTCTCCGCCAAAGGTCAGGGAACCGGACGCTGGCGCGCCGACTGGTGGACCGTCGATGAGGCCGTGCAACGCATCGAAGCGCTCTGGCGCAGCTGGGAAGCATCCCGCCTCGACGCAGGACTCGGGATCAGCGCCTGGTGGATCAACCACGCCGAACCACACATGGCCGCCCTGCTATCCACAGACGGACCGTTCACGGGAGCGACAGACGAGAACCTGCCGGGCGAACCGTTGCCTTACAGGACCCCGCCCGTCGGAATGTTCGACACCGATATTCAGATCTAGTAAAAGCGGTTCCAGCCCCTCCCCGAAGGGCATCGATCTTGGCAATCTGCTCACTTCCGGGCCGGTTCCGGCGCGGGGTGAGCGGGCGCGGCCTGCGCGACGTATCGGAGGCTCACGGCTACCGGACCAGCCACCTCGACATGCATGCGAAGGTGCTGCTCTCCATACGGATCCGTTCGCGACGTCACCGGCCAGTCCTCGCGCCGGGTCGCTGCGCCGGTGGGGCGTCGGTCAGTGGACGGGGCACGCCGAGCGGTGTGCGCTCGGAGACGTGTTCTCGGGCGCGGACCGGCTCGTCGCTGACGAATGTGCTTGTGCTACGCGCTGCGGCGGGAGATGAGCGAGTGCTCGACGACGATCTCGCTCGGGTGCGCCGGAGGGCCGTTCCGGATGCGCTGAGCGAGGAGGTCGACGGCCGTCTTGGCGATCTGGCGGCTGCCGGGATCGATCGTGGTGAGGGCGGGTATCGCGTAGGCGGCGGCGGTGACGTTGTCGAAGCCGACGACGGCGATGTCCTCCGGTACGCGGATGCCGCGAACGTGCAGTGCGTGCAGTGCCCCGAAGGCCAGGGTGTCGTTGAAGCAGAAGACGGCGTCCAGAGGGACGCGGGAGTCGAGCAGCTGCGTCATCGCGACGGCGCCGTCGGCGTGGTGCCACTCGGTGGCGACCGCGACGAGGGCGGGGTCGAACGGGATCGCGTTCGCCTCGAGGGCACCGCGGTATCCGTCCAAGCGGAGTGCTGCGGCGCTGACGGATCCGCCGGCGGGGTTGCTGCCGATCGCGGCGATGCGCCGGTGTTGGCGGTCGATCAGGTACTGCGTGGCGGTGGCCGCGGCGGCTGTGTTCGCCATGGTCACGTGATCGACCGGGCCGTCGAAGATCCTGTCGCCCAGGAGAACGAGTGGGCGGTCCCCGACGAGTACTTTCTCGTCTCCGGGGCCGAGTGCGTGGGGCTGGAAGATCAGTCCGTCCGACAGCTGGCGGCTGGAGCCGGAGAGGACGGCGATCTCGGCGTCTCGGCGCGCTCCGGTCTGCTGGATGATCACGGTCCAGCTGTGCCGCTCGGCCTCCGACATGATGACCGTCGCGAGCTGGCCGAAGTACTCGATCGCGAGATCCGGGATCGCGAGGGTGATGAGCCCGGTCTGGCCGGTGCGCAGTCCGCGCGCGGAGACGTTGAGTTGGTATCCGAGATCGCGGACTGCCTTGAGGACGAGATCGCGGGTCTCGGGTCTGACGTTGGCGTTGCCGCTGAGCACGTTGGAGACCGTGCGAGCGGTGACGCCTGCAGCAGCGCCGACATCGGCCATGGTCACCGGGCGGGTTCGCGATCGCGGCATCGGCATCATCCCTCCCATGAGCGTTCCCCGATCATCCCAGGTCGACGGTCGGCGAGAGGCGCACGGTCACCCAGGCGATGGCGGGGATCCGGAGCGAGAGGACGCCGTCGGTCAGCGCTACGGCGAGGGGCCGCGGAGTGACGGTGTCGGGGAGCTCCGCCGAGTTCGTCGCGAAGGGGTCCTCGTGTCGGAGGATCAGTGCCTCTGTCACCGTGAGGGTGGGGAACGACGTGAGGTCGACCGTGGTGTCCGTGACGCCGTCGGTCGCGCGGTTGACGATCATCAGGTCGAGCGAGCCGTCGGCGTGCGCCGCTGCGGCGAAGGCGAGGACGGGAGCGGAGTCATCGCCCGCTCCCGTGCTGTCCGCCTCGACGACGGTCCGGAGCGCGGTGGCGCCGGCGGAGCGCCGTGCCTGGGCGAACGGCCAGAAGGTGCTCTGCCGCCAGGCGGGGCCGTCCGGCTCGGTCATGATCGGACCGATGACGTTCACCAGCTGAGCCATGCTCGCTGCCCGGACGATGTCGGCTCTGTTGATCATGCTGATGAGCATGTCGCCCACGACGACGGCGTCCGCTGCCGTGTAGCGGTCCTCGAGGAGTCGGGGCGCCTCCTCCCATTCGAGCCCTCCGGCGACTCGTTCATCGTGTGCGACGAAGTCCCACACGTTCCACTCGTCGAAGGAGATGGCGATCGGACGCTCTGATCGCCTCTGTGCTCGGACCTGTCCGATCGTGTCGGCGATGGCGGTGATGAAGCGGTCCATGGCGACGCCGGAGGCGAGGAACGCGGAGAGGTCGCCGTCGTAGCGGAAGTACTGGTGGCACGAGACGAAGTCGACGTGCTCGACCGTGTGCAGCAGCACCTCCTGCTCCCAGGCTCCGAAGGTGGCCATCCGGTCGTTCGAGCTGCCGCAGACGATCAGTTCGAGGTCGGGGTCGAGTGCGCGCATGGCGGCGGCGGTGCGGGCGGCGAGACGCCCGTACTCGCCGGCGCTGAGATGGCCGATCTGCCACGGCCCGTCCATCTCATTGCCGATACACCAGAGCCGGATGTCGTGCGCCTCGTCGGCGCCGTTCGCGCGCCGCTCGTCCGAGAGCGTCGTGCCGCCGGGGTGGTTCGCGTACTCCAGCAGGTGCAGGGCCGAGCGGATTCCGTCGGTCCCGAGATTCAGCGCCATCATCGGCTCGACGCGCGCCGCCCGGCACCAGCGGACGAACTCGTCGATCCCGAAGCGATTCGGCTCGACGGTGTGCCAGGCCGGATCGAGCCGGACGGGACGATTCTCGACCGGACCGATGCCGTCGCGCCAGTCGTACGCCGAGACGAAGTTGCCGCCCGGGTAGCGGACGGTCGTGACTCCGAGCTCCTCGACGAGCGCGAGGACGTCGGTGCGGAATCCGTCGGCGTCGGCGCTCTCGTGCGAAGGATCGAGCAAGCCGCCGTAGACGCCTCGGCCCAGGTGCTCCACGAACGATCCGAAGAGCCGCGAATCGATCGTCCCGACCGTGAAGGCGGGGTGCACGATGCCGTGCGCTCGGTGGACGGGGTGCGAGGTCATGGCCGTTCCGTTTCATCGATGAACTGGTGCGCACAGTATGCACGCCTCGACCAGCGCACCGCGATATGACCGGGTGAATCGCGGATATTGACGGAGGCCGCCCGGCGGCTCTACTATCGCCGACAGCGGTCCTCGATTTCATCGATGAAATACCTGGCACCAGGTGGCCGAGTCAATGAAGACAGTGAAAGCGAGGCACGTCGTGAGGCGTCACAGCACCCGGATCAGCATTGTCGCAGCGGTCACAGCCGCCACTGCGGCCCTTCTCCTCAGCGGTTGCACGCCGTCGTCCGCAGGAGGCGCCTCGGCCGGGAACGGCGGCGACACCCTGACCGTCTGGCATTACTACTCCGTCGACGGCCAGACCGCCGGACTCGAGGAGCTCGCGTCGGACTTCGAGTCGACGCACGAGGGGGTCGCAGTCGAGAACGTCTACGTTCCGTTCGACCAGCTGACGAACAAGCTCGTGCAGGCCGCGGGAACGGGCACCGGCCCCGATGTGGTCGTCTACAACGCCGCCGACACCTTCACCCTCACCGAGGCGAAGGCCATCGAGCCGATGAACGAGTGGTGGGACCAGTACGCCGACGCCGGCCAGTTCCCTGACGCCGTCGTGCAGAAGGTCGGTGACGACGTCATGGGCGTGCAGGGCTTCGTGAACCTGATCGGCCTCTGGTACAACCAGGACATCCTCACCGAGCTGGGTGTCGAGGCTCCCACCTCGTTCGAGGAGCTCGAGGCGGATCTCGCGTTGGCCACGGCCGCCGGGAAGGACGGCATCACGCTGACCGGCAAGGCGAACTCCGAGGGAGAGTGGCAGGCGTTCCCGTGGCTCTCGCGTGCCGGGTGGGACTACGCCGCACCCGAGCGGCAGCCGCTGCAGGACGCGTTCGCGATGGTGCAGGACTGGACCGAGAAGGGCTATCTGACCAAGGAGGCGGCGACGTGGGACCAGACGGTCCCCTTCCAGCAGTTCGCCGCGGGGAACACGGCCTTCGCCGTGAACGGCAACTGGCAGATCACCTCGGCCGAGAAGGACGCCGCGTTCGAGTACGGGGTCGTGCCGATCCCCGTCGGTGAAGACGGCTCCGTCTACCTCGGCGGTGAGGTGCAGAACGTGGGCGCCTTCTCCGAGAACAAGGAGCTCGCGCAGGAGTACCTCGAGCAGGAGTTCTTCTCGAAGCAGGGGCAGCTGACGCTGCTCGACGCCTTCGGCTCGATCCCCGCCCGCGCCGACGCGGCTGCCGACGACAAGGTCGGCAGCGATCCGATCCTTTCCCAGTTCGCGGCGATCCTTCAGGACGACGGCCACACCTCGCCCGACCCGGCGATCCCGTCCGAGAACGTCGCGAAGGTGCTGCAGACCGTCGGTGAGTCCTGGAGCGCGGCGGTCGCCGGTAGCGGGACCCCCGAGCAGCTGTCGGGCGACCTGATGACGACCCTGACGCCGCTGCTTCAGCAGTAGCAGAGACCGACGAGAGAACGGAACGACCGTGAGCAGCACCTCGACCACGACCCGGAGACGATCCGGTGTCGGCGGCGGCCGATTGGGCTTCGCCGCACCGGGAGGAGTGCTGCTCGCGGCGCTGTCGCTCTACCCCATCTACCTGCTGATGAGGATGAGCGTCAGCGAGGTCAGCTCCGGAACCCTCAACGGGGACTGGCCGTTCGTCGGAGTGCAGAACTTCCTCGCGCTGCTCCAGGGCTCCGACCTCGGCGGCGCCACGCTGCGCACCGGGGCCTTCGTGGTCCTGGTCACGGTCGTCGGGGTCGTCGGAGGACTCGGAGCGGCGATCGCCCTCCGTTCCTCCCGGCTGGGCAGTGCCTTCCTCCTGGGGATGATGGTGTTCATCTGGGCCATGCCGCCCGTGGTGAACGGCAGCATCTGGAAGTTCCTCCTCGCCGATCAGGGTCTGGTCAACACGCTCGTGCGGGCGACCGGCCTCTCGGCGGAGGGCGTCCCCTTCCTCTACGACGCGAGGTTCGCGCTGCTCTCGGTCGCGATCGTGAACGCCTGGGCCGTCATCCCCTTCAATGCGCTGGTCTTCCGGTCGGCTCTGCTGGGCATCGACCCCGAGATCCTCGAGGCGGCCTCGGTCGACGGCGCGAGCCGCTGGCAGGAGATCCGGAGCATCCTCATCCCCGCGGCGCGGCCGACCGCCGTCATCCTGGCGATCCTGACCGTCGTCTACGCCTTCCGCAGCTTCGACTTCATCTACGTGATGACCGCCGGCGGCCCCGGAGACGCGACGTCCACGCTGCCCTACCTCAGCTACTCCCAGGCCTTCGTCCAGCACGACTACGGACTTGGTTCCGCGACGGGCATCATCGCCCTCGCCATCGTGGCGGTCCTCGCCGTCGTCTACGTCCGATCGACCAGGAGCGAGTCCTGATGAGCACCCTCACCGCCCCCCTGACCCGCCTGCGAGGCGGCGCTGCGACCCGCGTCGCGCGACCGTCCCGCACCCGGGAGCCGGTCGCCTTCACCGTACGCGTGGTGCTCTACGTCCTGTACGGGCTGCCCCTTGTCTGGATCGTGCTCACCTCCCTCAAGCGCCAGCGCGACGTGGTCGGCGGAGCGATCCTCTCGGCGCCCTCCTTCGACGCCTATGCGGAGGCGCTCGCGAACCCCGCCCTCGCGACGGCGCTCGCCCAGTCGGCGCAGATCGCCCTCGGGACCACTGCACTGGTGCTCGCGCTCGGCGTCCCGTTCGCCTACGCGCTGCGCCGCGTCGACGGCGTCGTCGCCGGTCTCGTCCTCGGGCTGCTGATCTTCCTGCAGATGGTGCCGCAGACGGCGAGCATCATCCCTCTGTTCGCGATCTTCAGCAGGCTCGGTCTTCTGGACACCACCGCCGGTCTCGTCCTCGCCGATACGGCGATGTTGCTGCCGTGGGCCGTGCTGCTGCTGCGACCGTTCTTCGCCGCGGTGCCCGACGCCATCGAAGAGGCCGCCTCCATCGACGGGGCCGGTCGGTTGCGCACCTTCTTCGCCGTCGTCGTCCCGATCGTTCGAAACGGCATGGCGACGGTCGGCTCGCTGATCTTCCTCGTCGCCTGGGGCGAGTTCCTCTTCGCGATCAACCTCTTCCTCTCTCCGGTCAACTACCCGATCAGCGCTCTCATCGCGCAGCAGACGTCGGGGTACGGGATCGACTGGCCCGGGCTGATGGCTCTCGCGGTCATCTCCTCGCTGCCGCTGCTGGCCGTCTACGTGCTGTCGTTCCGGCTGCTGCGTGAGGGCCTCGCCGTCGGCAGCGTCAAGTAGCAGTCGTCCTTCCTCTCGTCCCGCGCCACTCTTGAAAGATCCCGTCATGACCTTCTCCCCAGCCCTGCCCGTTGACCCGGCCGCCGGGACCCTGACACCCCTCGCCATCGACCGGGTCCAGCTGGACCCGGAGGGGTTCTGGGGACGTCGGGTCGCCGTCAACGCGACCGCCACCTTCGAGCACAACCTCGGCTGGCTGGAGCGCGCCGGATGGCTGCGCAATTTCGAGCTCGCCGTCGGGGGCGGACTCGCCGAAGGCCGTCGCGGACGCGAGTTCGCCGACTCCGAGGTCTACAAGACCCTCGAAGGGCTCTGCTGGCACACCGCCGGACGTGAGGACCCGGAGACCGAATCGATCATCCGCGCTCTCACCGCCCGCATCGTCAGTGCGCAGGAGAGCGACGGCTATCTTGGCACCCGCTTCGGCCGGCACGGTCAGGCTGAACGTTACAGCGACCTCGAGTGGGGCCATGAGCTGTACAACGCCGGACACCTCCTCCAGGCCGCGGTCGCGCGACTGCGCACCCACGGTGAGGACGGGTTCACGCAGGCCGCGCGCCGTCTCGCCGACCACATCTGCTCGGAGTTCGGGGCGGACGGCCGCCAGACGGTCTGCGGACATCCGGAGATCGAGGTCGCGCTCACGGAGTTCGCCCGCGCCACGGGGGAGGAGCGCTACCTCGAGCAAGCCCGCGTGTTCTTGGACCGCCGCGGTCACCAGAGCCTGGAAGACGTCGAGTTCGGTCGCGCCTACTTCCAGGACGACGTCCCGATCCGCGAGGCCAAGGTCCTCCGCGGACACGCGGTGCGCGCCCTCTACCTCACGTCCGCGGTGGTCGACGTCGCCGTGGACACTGATGACGCCGAGCTGCTCGCGATCGTCGAGCGGCAGTGGGAGGCCACAGTCGCACGCCGGACCTACATCACCGGTGGAATGGGCTCGCATCACCAGGACGAGGCGTTCGGCGCCGACTTCGAGCTGCCCAACGACCGCGCGTACTGCGAGACCTGCGCCGGCGTGGGCTCGATCATGCTCTCGTGGAGGTTGCTGCTCGCCACCGGCCGCCCGCGCTACGCGGACCTGATCGAACGCACTCTGCACAACATCATCGCCACCGCCGTGTCCGAGGACGGCCGCTCCTTCTTCTACGCGAACACCCTCCACCGGCGCGAGCCGGGCGTCGCGTCCTCCCCGGAGGAGCAGTCCAAGCGCGCGGACTCCAGTCAGCGGGCGGCGTGGTTCGACGTCGCCTGCTGCCCCAACAACCTCGCCCGCACCTTCGCCTCGCTGTCCGGCTACCTCGCCACCACCGATGCGAAGGGTGTGCAGCTGCACCAGTACGCGTCCGCCACGATCTCCGCCGCTCTCCTCCAGGGAGACGTCTCGATGGAGGTCTCCAGCGACCTGCCGGAGCGGGGGCGAGTCGCCGTGACCATCACGCGCACACCCGTCGAGCCGTGGACTCTGACGCTGCGGATCCCGACCTGGGCGACGAACGCGGACGTCGTCGTCGTCTCCGCCGACGGGGATGCTGCCGAGACGCCGACCGGACCGTTCCACGGCACGCTCCACCTCGAACGGCGTTTCCGCGTCGGCGACCGGATCGAACTCGACCTCCCCTTCGAACCCGTCCTCGTGCAGCCCGACGAGAGGATCGATGCCACCCGCGGCACCGTCGCCGTCCAGCACGGACCGGACATCCTCTGCCTCGAGTCCGTCGACCTCCCCGCCGGCGCCCACGTCGACGACATCGCCCTGGACGCCGGAGCGGTCCCGATCGCACGAGAGGGGCGTGTGACGCTCGCCGGCAGCGTCGCCGAACGCGACGAGCACGAATGGCCCTTCTCCAGAATCCCTCGAACCCCGCACCGACGGCCGTTGACCGTGGCGCTCACCCCGTACCGGTCGTGGGGATCCCGAGGTCCCGTGTCGATGCGCATCTGGCTTCCCGTGAACCACTCCTGATTCCCGGGCGAGCTCCCACCGCCGGGCGGATCCTCGCTCCTCTGCGGCGGCCGCCGGTCACCGCATCCGCACTTCGACGAAGAAGGCAGGACATGTCCCTCCTCTCACGCAGAGCCTCTCGGCTGCTCGCGGCACTCACGATCGGCGTCATCGCCGCAGCAGGATCGGTGGTGGTCGGCCAGACCGCCGACGCCGCCACCAGCTACCCCTACACGCTCGCCTCCGACAAGATCCGCGCGAGCTTCGCCGCGGACGGGTCGATGCAGTCGCTCAAGATCGTCGGCGACCTACACGACACCGAATACCTGATGAACCCGGACAGCGCTCCGGAGCAGGCTCGCGAGACGAACAGCAAGTACCGCCAGTGGTTCGGGAACCTGATGTTCTCCTACGCGAACGGCACGGGAGCAGTGTCGACCACCGGTGTCGGCGCGAACCCCTGGAAGACCGCGTGGACCTCCCAGTCGGCCGACGGCCGCACCGTCTCGGCGACGTCGAGCAGTGTGACGGTCACCCACCAGAACTCCACCAACGCGGAAGGCGTGAAGGGCTTCACCGTCACCGAGACGTACTCTCTCGCCTCCGACGGCTCCCTGGTCTGGAAGCAGGACGTCAAGAACACCGCGGCCACGCAGCTCGTCATCGGCGACTGGGGTGTCCCCGTTCCCGGCAACGAGCTATGGAGGCAGGGCGACTCGATCTACGAGACCCGGGTCCTCACACACTCCTACGTGGGTAAGAACGGCTCCTACGTCACTCTCGAGCGTCCCAGCGGCCAGGGCCCGTTCATCGCCATGACCGCCGACACCGCATCCGGCTCCGGCTTCGAGTACCAGGACCGCTGGCGCACCGAGGAAGTCGGCAACACCTCCTGGGCCTGGAACTCGGCGAACGAGAGCTCGAACATCAAGGGCCTCAACATCTACTACCCGCACTCCACCGCGATCCAGAAGACCAACCGCGGCTACCTCAGCTCCACCAGTGTCGCCATCGCGCCGGGCGCGACGAAGAGCTACACCTATCGCATCGGCAAGGTCGATGACGACGCAGCACTCAAGCAGACGATGTTCGATCGAGGGCTGCTCGACACCACGGTCGTCCCCGGACTCATCGTGCCCATCGACCGGCGCGCAGAGATGGCGTTCCGGATCAAGGGCACCATCACGTCAGTCACCGCGCGCAACCGCAACGACCTCAAGGGGTCAGCGCCCACGAACCCCGTCGTGACGTTCTCCCGGAGCAACGGCGACTACCGGATCTACGGGATGACCTTCGACCGCACGCAGCTGGGCGCCAACGACGTCACCGTCTCGTACACGGACCAGACCGGCGCCGCGCGGCAGTCCGTCCTCCAGTTCTCCGTGATCGACAGTGTCGCGGGACTCCTCGACACGCATGCGAAGTTCATGGTCGAGAAGACCCAGTGGAAGCCGTCCGACGGACTCTCCGCGAGCGACATCCGCAACTACACCTTCGACGACTGGATGATGAACGCCCCCGACGGCAGCCTCGCCACCACGACGAACGCCCCTCAGGGCCGCCGCAACGAGTACGCCGGCTACTACGGGCTCGGCGACGACTGGGGACTCCCGCACGGCCAGTTCCTCGCGGAGAAGCTCGTCGCCCTGCCCGACGCCACCCAGATCAAGGCCCTCGACGACTACCTCCAGAAGGCCGTCTGGGAGAACCTGATGGGGAACACGTCGCCCAGCGCCGCGCCGAAGTACACCGTCTACGACTTCTGGGAGCAGGGGAAGCCCGGCAGCCTGAACACCACGCCCGGCTACCGCGGCTACGCCTACCCGCACGTCTACAACACGTTCTTCGGCATGTACAACATCGCCAAGCAGAACCCCTCCGCGATCGCCTACGCCCACCCCGCTCAGTGGTACCTGACGACGGCCTACGGGATCTTCAAGGAGCTCTACGAGGGACCCGTCGCCTACAACTGGGAGACCGGACTCATGGGTGAGCTCTCGACACCCGATCTCATCGCCGCATTGCGCGCCGAGGGACTGGACACGCAGGCCAACGACATCGAAGCGAAGATGGCGATCAAGTACGCCGACTTCTCCTCCAACGCCTACCCCTACGGCTCCGAGTACAGCTACGACAACACGGGGGAGGAGGCGGTCTACACCCTCGCCAAGCTCAATGTGAACGACGACAAGACGAACGCCCTGCGCGTCATGCGCGACATCGTCGCCAAGACGGAGGCCGCCCGCGGACGCATGCCCGTCTGGTACTGGTACTCCGACCCCACCACCATCACGGGCGAGAACTGGTGGCAGTTCCAGTACAGCGCCTCCCTCGCCGGCTACACGATGGACGACTACATCAACCACACCGCAGCACTCGAGACCGGAACCACGGCCATCACCGCCGCGCGCCGCGCCGAGCTGCAGCGCCTGAACTACGCCGGCAAGGTCGCAGGACTCGCGACCATCAACTCCGGCCAGATCAGCAACGCGCCGGCCAACATCGGAGCCGCATCGTGGTCGTATCAGGCCGAGCGCGGCAACCTCGGCACCCTCGGGGTCGGCGGAGGCGCGAACGTCAAGCTGAACAACGGCTGGCGGGGCATGACCGGCGAGAGCGATCTCGGACTGTGGGGCACCCTGCAGACCCTCAGCGCCGACGTCGTCACCGATGACCCGATCTTCGGAGTCGTCGGATACGGAGCGGACGTCTCGCGGGACGCCTACTCCACCACCGTCATCCCGAAGGACGGCCTGCAGCGCCGCCTCAACCTGGTGACCCAGCAGCTGTCGGTCGACCTCGAGAACGACGCCTACTCGCAGGCGATCGTCGGCTCGAACAGCGCCGACCTGCGCCTGGACATGCTCAACCGCACCGGCACCGCACACTCCGGCATCGCGGAGGTCAGCGGCCTCGCGCAGGGCAGCTACGCGGTCATCGTGAACGGCGTGCGCCAGCGCACCGTCAACGTCTACCGGCCCGCCTCTCTCGCGGGAACGCTTCCCGCGCCGGTCCGCGTCCCGTTCGATGCGCCCGCCGGCAGCACGTACATCGTCCACCTGGTCTCGACCGCCCCGGCCGCGAATGCGGCGCCGACCGTCAACGCCGGACCCGACCAGGCCGGGCTGTCCCTCGGACTCGATCCGATCCAGCTCAGCGGATCCGCCTCCGACGACGGACTCGGCTCGCCGAACGGAACCCTGACGACGCAGTGGAGCGTGCAGTCTGCTCCTGCCGGTGCCACCGCGACCTTCGCGTCGCCGACTGCTCGCCGCACGTCTGCGTCGGTGAGTACCGCCGGCAGCTACGTGTTCGCACTCCGGGCAAGCGACGGCGTCCTTGCGACCACCGACACGGTGTCCGTGACCGTTCAAGCCCTGCAGCCGCTCCCGGCCGACTGGGTGACCTACACCTTCGACTCATCGTCGAACGGCACCGTCCCCGACGCCTCCGGCAACGGCAACGCGCTCGCGCTCAAGGGGACGGCGGTAACCGCCACCGACGGCACGGCGAGCGTGCTGCGGCTGAACGGAAGCGACGGGGCCTTCGCCCAGCTGCCGTCGGACATCCTGTCACGCTCGAAGGACCTGACCATCTCGATGAGGGTGAAGGTCGATTCGATCTCCACCTTCAGCCGGCTGTTCGACTTCGGCAGCAGCACCCAGAAGTACGTGTTCCTCACGCCGAAGTCGACTGACGGGAAGCTAGGGCTCGCCCTCACGACCTCCGGTAATGGAGCGGAGACACGGATCTCGACGAACTTCACGATGCCCGCTGGGCAGTGGACCGACATCAAGGTGACCTTCAAGGCGAATACGAACGGCACGACGACGGGAACGATCTTCGCCAACGGAGTGCAGGTCGGGCAGAACACCGCCATGCCGCTCGCTCCGAAGGACCTAGGCCGCACCAGCGGCAACTTCCTCGGCAAGTCGCAGTTCCCCGACCCGTACCTCGCCGGCAGCTTCGACAGCTTCGAGATCGACGGAGTCGTGCGCTAACGACACCCGAAAGACCAGCGCTGAACCGCTCGTCGCCCCCTCCTCACGCGGCGACGAGCGGTTCAGCACCTCTTCCCGCGCACAACTTCTGCGCATCAGCCCTCGCCCGCTGGCGCCACCGAGGGGCGAGCTGGTTGAGGTTGCTCGAGACGTACCCGATCGCGCTGCGGATGTTCATCAGATCCGCGGCAACTGACTTGAACTCCGCGTCCGTGATGACCGCGTCCTCGGCCGTCGCGGACTCGAACGGGGAAGTGCGACGCCCGCAGCGGGTCGAGCAGGCTGTCGCCGGCGACTACTCGCCGTCCTTCGCCCTCGCGCTGATGCAGAAGGACGCGGGGCTGATCCAGACCTACGCGGACAGCGTCGGTGCGCCCGTCCCCGGCGTCGCGACGGCCCGCCACTACATCGACGAGGCGATGGCCGCCGGCTTCGGCGGGGAGAACGCCTCGGCGCTGATCAAGGCGATCGCCGCGGAGGCCGACGTCGACCTGACCCGGCGCTGACCCTCCGCCCCGGGGTGCCCCTGCCCGGCCGTGACGGCCGCCGCAGGGGCTCCCCCGGCACCCTCCCCGTCCCGGCCGCGCCGCGTGCTTCACTGGAGGGATGACCACGCGTGACGACCACATCGCCGACTTCGCCGAGTTCCTGACCGCCTCCCCCTCCTCGTACCACGCGGCCGCCGAGGCGGCACGGCGCCTCGAGGGAGCCGGATTCACGGGGCTGGACGAGACGCAGGCGTGGCCCGCGGGGCCCGGCCGGTACTACGTCGTCCGCGACGGCGCGATCATCGCCTGGCACCTGCCCGAGGGCTCCGGGGCGACCACGCCCTTCCGCATCCTGGGCGCCCACACCGACTCCCCCGGCTTCATGCTCAAGCCCCGGCCGACGATCGGCTCGAAGGGCTGGCTGCAGGCCGGCGTCGAGATCTACGGCGGCCCGCTGCTCAACTCCTGGCTCGACCGCGAGCTCGAGCTGGCCGGGCGCGTGGTCACCCGCGACGGCTCGACGCGCCTGCTCCGGACCGGCCCGCTGCTGCGCATCCCGCAGCTCGCGATCCACCTCGACCGCACGGCGAACGAGGGACTCACCCTCGACCGCCAGAAGCACACCGTCCCCGTGTTCGGCGTCGGCGACGCCTCCGAGGTCGACCTGCTCCAGCTGCTCGCCGCGCACGCCGGGCTCGACGACGCCTCCGACATCGCCGGCTACGACCTGCTCACCGCCGACACGCAGGCGCCGCGCCGCTTCGGCCTCGACGAGATGTTCCTCGCCGCCGGGCGGATGGACGACCTCAGCTCCGTGCACGCCGGCCTCGTCGCACTCCTCGCGGCGAGCGCCGATCCCGCGGCGCCGCCCGCGCACATCAGCGTGCTCGCCGCCTTCGACCACGAGGAGCTCGGCTCGGCGAGCCGTTCCGGAGCGAGCGGGCCGTTCCTCGAGGACGTCCTCTCGCGCATCGGCACGGCCCTCGGCGCCGGCGTCGACGAGCGCGCCCGGGCGATCGCCGCCTCCTGGTGCCTGTCGGCCGACGCCGGCCACTCCGTGCACCCCAACTACTCCGAGAAGCACGACCCGTCGAACCAGCCGGTCGCCGGGAAGGGGCCGCTGCTCAAGATCAACGCGACGCAGCGCTACGCGACGGATGCGCGCGGCGCGGCGCTGTGGGCGGGCGTCTGCGAGCGCGCCGGGGTCGGGTACCAGGAGTTCGTCTCGAACAACTCGGTGCCGTGCGGATCCACGATCGGCCCGCTGACCGCGACCCGGCTCGGCATCTCCACGGTCGACGTGGGAGTGCCGCTGCTCTCGATGCACTCGGCGCGCGAGCTCGCCCACGTGGACGACCTGGTCGCCCTGACCGCGGCGATCGAGGCGTTCTTCACTCCCTGAGCCGGGTCGGGCGCGATCGGGGTCCGCGGCGCCGCGCAGTGTGCGGGCGGACCCTGCGACCCCGCGCAACCGCCAGGCGGGCCCCGCGGCTCCGCTCAGTCGCCGGGCGGCCGCCGGCGCTGCTGCTTCGTCTCGGAGCGCTGCTGCTTCGCGGCGAGCCGCCGGCGGGTGGAGCCGCGCGTGGGCCGGGTCGGGCGCCGCGGGGCGGAGGGCGGCGCGAGGGCCGCGGTGATGATCCCGCGGAGCAGCTCGAGGGCCGTCTCGCGGTTGCGCAGCTGCGAGCGCTCCTGCGCCACCGTGACGGTGACCGCCCCGGAGACGAGCCGCCTCCCGAGGCGCTCGAGCAGGCGCGAGCGCTGCTCGTCCGAGAGGGCCGTCGACTCCTCGACGCTCCAGGTGAGCTGCACGCGGCTGTCGGAGGTGTTCACGTGCTGCCCGCCGGGCCCGGAGGAGCGCGAGAACCGCCACTGCAGCTCCGATGTGGGGACGACGAGCCCCGGCCGCACCTCGAGATCCATGCGGCAAGCCTGGCACGCGCCCACCCCGGAGCGGCAGCGCCGGCGATCCGTTCCCGGGTGCGATGTCCTCTTCCGGACGTGTCCGCTACAGGCTCTTGTCCCCGCCGTGGTCACGTCCGGACACTGGAGGGGTGCCCGGGCGGGCGCATCGGCCGACTCCTCAGGGCCACCCGAAGGCGTCGAGGGGTCGGCCGCACGGCTCGGTCCCGCGGGAGCTCAATCGCGCGGCACCGTCTCGGCGAGGTCGATCTCGCCGTCGTCCAGCGCTCCCGGCTCGAGCGCCTCCGGATCATCGAGCACCGGCTCCCCGGCACCGGCGTCGCCGTCGCGGGTGCGCGAGTCCGCCGCCCACGCCGTGCCGAGCGCGAAGAGCGTCGCCACTCCGTAGTGCTCCATCGCGGCGGCCACGCGGCGGCGGCCGGTCCGCGGATTCATGCCGAGCCGGTGCGACGCGGTCTCGAGCGTGACGCCCTGGCGCATCAGCCGGAGCAGCGGCAGCCAGCTCTGGTCGACGGCGCCGATCGGAGCGGCCTGCCGCCACAGGACCTCGAAGTACGACTCGACCAGCCCGGCCAGCGCCGCATGGCGCACGCCGAGCACGCTGGTCGGCTTCGTCTCGCCCCACTCGAACGGGACGGCGAGGTGGTCGCCGTCGACCCAGAACCAGCTCGGCGGGCTCTCGAGGAGCCGGTACTCGACGCCCGCCGCCTGGTACGCCTCCACCCGGGCGAGCACCCGCGGGTCGCGCGCGCCGGCGGCCGGCATGATGACGCGCACCCGGTCCTTCGCCGCGAGCGCGTGCCCGAAGCGGATCGCCCGCTCCGTCGGCGGGTCGAGGAAACGCTCCACGTTCGGGAGCACCGCCACGAGCGAGCCGGAGTCGCGGCGCACCAGGTCGAACCAGAGGTCCTCGGAGGCGTGCGGCCCGTGGCGGAGGAGGGTCGGCACGGGATCCGACGTGTCCTCGCCGACCCGCCAGGCGCCGAGCAGCATCGGCAGGCCCGCGACGACGCGCTCGATCCCGTCCAGGGACTCCCTGCCCGCTCGCCGCGCCGACTCCGTGTGCCGGGCGATGGCCGCGGCCGCCCACTCCATCGGCGCCGGGAAGTCGAGCTGCTCGCCCTCGCCGCCCATGAGCCCCCGGCCGCGGAGCCGCTCGATCGCCGCAGCGACCTCGGCCTCGTCGATGTGGGTCAGCTCCGCCGCGTCGGCCAGCGTCGCCGGCCGTCCCCGCAGCAGCGCAGCCAGGAGTCCGTCGTCGTCCATGCGTCTCCTTCGCCGTGGGCCGTCACCCGAGGGTGCCGTCTCCGCGGTCGAGGAGCAAGGGACGCGCGGCGGACGGCGGGGAGCGGCCAGGCGGGGGCGGCGGATGAACTCGTGACGGGCACGGACCTCGGCTCACCTGAGGAGACCAGCCGGAAGATCAGGGCCGTCCCTGGTTCTCCGTCTTGATGCCTCCCCAGGCCTACTGTTCTGCGACGTCCCGTACGCGACCGGACTCCGAGCCCTTGAGAGAGGAGACGTCTGGTCGACTTCAGACGCTCGGGCTCCCGTCGTCGAGGTCCTCGTGGTGGCGGTCGACGTATCCAGCCATGCCGGGGACCGTGAAGGCGATCTGGCCGTGCTCGGGTGAGTAGACCAGTCCTTTGCTGATGAGCGCGGCACGGTAGGGCCCGAGGCTGGTTGTCGGGATACCCATTCGCTGCGTGACGAGAGCGGTGGAGGAGGGTCCCTCACCGTCGGCTGCCATGGCGCGGAGCATTCGTCGCTCTGAGCGCGTGGCTCGCTGCCATCGTGAGCGGAAGAATCCGGCATCGAGCTGTTCGGTCCCGTACTGCACTGCTGCCGTGGCGTCGGCCAGAGTGACAAGACGACTGGAGAGGTTCCATGCGGCCTGCCCGTACTCCTGAATGAAGTACGGGTAGCCGCCTGCGGCTTCGAGGAGAATCTCGAGCGCATCGGGAGCGAACTCAGCGCCGAGCCGCTCCGCGGGCTCTCGGAGAGCGTGCGCCGCATCATCGCGAGAGAAGGTGCCTATCTGTCGATAGTTGAAGAGGCGCTCGGCGTACGAACGCGTCTCCGTGAGGACACGGGGGAGATTCGGGAGGCCGGCGGCGATGATGTAGAACGGCCACTCCCGCTGGTTCGCCGCATGCTGAGCGGCGATGAGCGCACCCATCGTCTCCGCATCGAGGTCCTGCATCTCATCGACGAACACACCGAAGGCACGACGACGCTCCCCCAGAGCGGTGGAAACGTCTTCGACGAGCTCGAGGAGGTCGACTTCAGCGTCGCCGGAGTCGGCACGTCCGTCGTTGAGTGCGACTCCGAGTTCGATCCCCGTTGCACCGACCTTCGCATTGAACGAGGAGATCGTGCCGAGCGCTTCTCGCATCAGCGCCGTCGGCTTCGAGCGGGTGAGCTTGCGAGCGGACACGACGAGCTCTCGAGCCAGGGCACGCCGTACGGCCCGCGCGCCGCCTTCATCCCGACGCGCCTCGAGGCGCACCGTGAGCCACTCGAACGACTCCGCCATGCGGTGCATCTCGTTCAACAGCACCGTCTTGCCGACGCCGCGGAGGCCCGTGAGGACGATGCCGCGATCGCTCATTCCATGCGTGACACGAGCGCGGATCGTGTCGAACGCTTCGAGCTCGCCAGTCCGACCAACGAGCTCGGGCGGCCGCCGACCGGATCCAGGGCTGTAGGGGTTCTGCTCAGGCAACATCTAGCCGATGATAGTCACCTCTAGCCGAAACCTAATTCATCGCTATCGACTGCAATCGTCCGCGCCGGCGCCACGTGGTGGCGACCATGCGATGCTGCGAACCCCCGTTCCAGCTTCCCTTCGAGTCGCCGCCGGGCAGCGCATCGGACCCTGCACGCTGAAGGGCGAGCGCGAGCCATGTCCGCTCCGACCGAGGATCGGCTCGCGCCGTCGATCCGGGTTCGGCCGGGCGCATGCTGCTGCGGTCACTCGGACAGCAGCGGGATCGAGCGGCCCAGGTGCCTGCCGTACTCGGCGATGGCGCGGCCGACGGGGAGCCGCTCGGCCTCGTAGCGCTCGAGTGCCTCGTCGACCGGGTGCCGCGCGAGGGAGGCGGCGAGGGCCAGCGCGTCGCCCGCCGCCTTGGCCGCGCCCATGGCCGTGTGCGGCCGCACCGTCACGGCGGCGTCACCGAGGAGGGCGACCCGGCCGCGGACCGTCCGCGGCGGGACGTAGTCGACGATCGCCTGCAGGAAGGGCTGCGACTCGGCCAGGACGGCAGCCGCGAAGGGCGGCGGCAGGCGGTCGACCGCGTCCTTATCGAGCCGGCGGCGGAGATCGTGGGCGAGATCGCCGGGCGCGAGGGACACGCTCTCCGACGCACGGCCGGACGCCGTCATCACTCCGCGGAGGGCCTCCTCCGAGAGGGGCCGGTACCAGACCCAGTTGTAGCGCCGGCGGCCGGGCTCCACCTCGCCGGCGGGTCCGGGGACGAGGTAGCCGAGGATGTGCTCGCCGGGCGCGGTGTAGAAGGCGAAGCGTCCGAGCAGAGTCGCCGCGGCCTCGGCGGGGAGCGCCGACTCCGGGATCAGCCCGCGCCAGGTCGAGTAGCCGGCGTAGCGGTTCCCCGGCGCCTCGGGCGCGACCGCCGCGCGCACGACGGATCCGAGGCCGTCGGCTCCGATGACGACGTCGAACTCCAGGCCGCTCCCGTCGCGCAGCTCGACGACGACCGGGTCCGTCCCGTCCGAGGGGCGCACCCCGGCGACGGCGTGACCGAGGAGGTAGCGGTCGGCGGGGATCCGCGAGCGGAGCGTGTCGTAGAGGTGGTCCCACGACACCTGCGTCTGCGGGGAGGGGTCGCGGCCGATCACGCGCCCGGAGCGGTCGAGGGTGATCCCCTCGTGCGCGACGACGCCGACCCGCGCCTCGTCGTCGCGGCCGATCGCGTGCAGGAGGTCGATCAGGTCCTGCTGGGCCACCAGCCCGGCGCCCCGCAGCGACAGGCCCGTCGCCGACCGCTCGAGGACCGTCACGCGGTGCCCGTCGCGGACGAGCAGGGCCGCGGCGAACAGTCCGCCGATCGAGCCGCCGACGATCCCGACGTCGAGCGGGCGCACCGCTCCTCCTGCTGCCATGAGCGCGACCGTACCGGCGAGCGCGCGGCGCCCGTTCCTACAGACGGCGGAACAGCGCGGCCTCAGGCGCGGTCGTCCGCGCGCAGCGACCGGATCATGCCGCGGAGCAGGCGCGCCGCCGCCTGCCGCTCCTCCTCCGCGAGCCCCTCCAGCATCCGCAGCTCCACCCCGCGGACGGCGGCGGACGCCTCGGCCAGGCTCCGGCGTCCGCGCTCGGTGAGCCTGGCGGGGAGCGCCTTGCCGACCGGAGCAGCGTCGGGGCGGGTGACGACGCCGTCGCGCTCCAGAGTCTGCAGCAGGACGTTCATCGACTGCCGGGTGACGAAGGCGCCCCGCGCGAGCTCCGAGTTCGAGAGGCCCGGCCGCTGGGCGAGGAGCTCGAGGCAGGAGTAGTGGGTGACCGTCATCCCGAGCGGGCGGAGCACGGCCTCCATCGCCGCGCGCAGGGCGCTCGACGCCTCCTTGAGGAGGTAGCCGAGCGAGGTCTCGAGGTCGATGCCGTCTTGACTCATGTCAGTATTCTGACATACGCTCCCGTGTGTCAGAAATCTGACACAACCGAGGAGGAACCCCATGCCCGTCACCGGCCCCGACTTCGTCTCGCTCCAGGTCCGCGACCTCGCGGCGTCCCAGGCGTTCTACGAGCAGTACCTCGGCCTGGTCCGCTCGCCCGCCGGCCCGCCGCACGCCGTCGTCTTCGCGACGACTCCGATCGCCTTCGCCCTGCGCGACCTCGCGCCCGGCACCGACCTCGACTCCGCCTCCCGCCCCGGTGTGGGCGCCGCGATCTGGCTGCACGCGACCGGCGTGCAGGAGATCCACGACGCGCTCGTCGCCGACGGGCACCCCGTCGTCGCGGCTCCCATCGACGGCCCGTTCGGGCGCACCTTCACCTTCGCCGACCCGGACGGCTACCGCGTCACCCTGCACGACCGCGCCTGAGCGGGACGGTGCGGACCGCGCCTGAGCTGAGCGGGGCGGAGCGGACGGGACGAGGCCGGGCGCCTCAGCCCATCGCGCGCAGCTGAGCCGCGAAGAGATGCAGCGAGCGGTCGACCTCGGGCAGCGCCGGCGTCCGATTGAGGTGCCCGTGGGGCATGCCGGCGGCCAGGTGCCCGGTCACGGCGACGTCCGCCTCCGCGAGCTGGCGCAGGAGCAGCTCCGCTGACCCCCGCAGCTCGTCGTACTCGTTCACGAGGACCGTGACCGGAGGCAGACCCGCCAGCGGCGCGGAGCCGGGCAGCGCCTCGACGGGGAGGTCGGAGATCCGCCCGAGGTAGGTGCGCACCATGCCCTCGATGCTCGACGGAGGAAAGCGGAGGACGGGCGGCAGCTCGCGCAGCTCGGCCGCGATCGCGTCGTCGACGGCGGGGTTGGGGAAGTGGGCGAAGGGGTAGGCCAGGAGCACGTGCTCCGGCAGCCGCGCACCGGCGTCGCGCTCGCGGAGGACCGCGCCGAGGGCCAGGGCCGCACCCGCGCTCGCGCCGCCGATCGCGACGGGCGTGGATCCGGACTCCGTGCTGCGGAGGTGCCGCCAGGCGGCGTGCACGTCGTCGAGCGGGACGGGGTAGCGGACGTCGGGGCCGGCGAGCCGGTAGTCGACGGAGGCGACCCGGGCCCGCGCCCGGTGCGCGAGCTCCGCCGCGACGACGTGCGACTCGCGCATGTCGATGCTCCCGGCGGCGAATCCTCCTCCGTGCACCCAGAGCAGAGCGCGCTCGGGCGCGGCGGGCGAGTACACGCGCAGCGGGACCGGTCCGTGCGGGCCGGACGCCGTCTCCGCGACGACGTCGATCCCCTCCGGCAGCGACCAGGGCCCCGGATCCTCCTCGAACGCGGCCATGCGGGCGGCCTGCTCGGCGTCGAGCGGATACGCGAGGCCGGCCAGGAGAGGCAGCCGAGCGGCGAGGTACGGATCGAGCGGCATCGGCGCCTCCTGCGGGGTCGGGGTCGCGGACCACGCTAGCCCGGCCGCGGGTCCTCGAGCGGCGCCTGCTCAGCCGCGTCTCTGCAGGAGCAGCACGCCGTCCAGGAGCACGGCTGCCGTGCCGTCGGGAGCGGTCACGGCGCGCTCCCTCGTCTCGACGAGCTCCGCGGTCCACTCGGCGGGGTCGAGGGCCAGCTCGGCGAGCTCCTCCTCGGGGCCGACGAGGTGCATCGCTCCGTGGCGGTGGTCGTCGCCGCTCGCCCACGGCGGGGGCGCGGCGTGCGAGACGACGGCGAGGCGGCCGCCGGGAGCGACGACGGAGGCCGCCCGCCGCAGCACGTCGATCCGCGGGAACTCGGCCATCGAGTGCAGGAAGCTCGCCGTCACCAGATCGAACTCCCCCACGACCGGCCAGTCCTCGGCGAGGTCGGCCTGCACGAAGTCCACGTCGGCGCCCCGCTCGGCCGCGGCCGCGCGCGCCCGGCCCAGCGCCGTCTCGGAGAGGTCGAGCCCCGTGACGCGCCAGCCGAGCGACGCCAGCCACAGCGCGTCCGCCCCCTCACCGGCGCCGAGGTCGAGGGCGCGGCCCGGCGGCAGCGAGCCGACCAGCCCGACCAGCGTCGCGTTCGGGCGGCCCGACCAGATCCGATCGGAATCGGCGTAGCGCGCCTCCCACTGCTCGCGTGCGGTGCTCATGCTGCTCCTCGTCCCCGGGCGCAGGGGCACCCGCGTCGAGGATGCCGCGCCGCCGCTCCGGCCGCCAGCGCTCGTGCCGAACCGGCACGGGCACCCGTCCCGCGGACGACACGGCCGGACGGAGCCGCGGCGCCGCGCGGACCCGCCGGACGCACTTCCCCGACACGCCCCGCGCCGATTAGCGTCGGTGCATGGCCCTCCGACTCGAAGAGATCATCGTCGACTGCACCGACTTCCGGACCCTCGGGCACTGGTGGCAGGAGGCGCTCGGCTGGGACGTCGTGGACGAGGACGAGGACGGCATCGAGCTGCTCGCCCCATCGGGACGCGGGCCGAGCCTGCTCTTCCTCGACGTACCCGAGCGCAAGGCCGTGAAGAACCGCCTGCACCTGGATTTCGTGCCGGACGACCAGGAGGCGGAGGTCGCGCGGCTGGTCGGCCTGGGGGCGACGCGGTCCGATGTCGGGCAGGGCGAGCAGCCCTGGGTCGTGCTCGCCGACCCGGAGGGCAACGAGTTCTGCATCCTCTCCGCTCGGGAGTGAGAGCGCTTCCACTTTCCAGGACGGTTGTCGGGAAAGCGCTTCCATGCGCACGCATCGAAAAAGAATCTGAGATGTCAAGGGTAGAACGATCGTTCTCGACTCCCTAGCATCGCCTCCGACGCGTCTCCCGACCGAGAGCGCGCGGACCCGAGGAGTCACCGTGACCACCTACGACAGACCCGTCGCCGCCGTCGGCATGACGCAGTCGCAGCAGCAGGGCGAGCTGCTCGCCGGCCGCGCCCTCGAGAACCGCGCCCTCGGCCTCTACGCGTACGCCTACCGGCTCACACTGTCGGACTCCGCGGCGAGCGCCGCCCTCCGTCACGCGGCGGTCACCGTCCGCAGCGGACGGCCGCAGGGACTCGACGACACGGGCGCCCTCGACCTGATGCGCTCCGAGGTCGGACGCGCGAGCGTGAAGCGCGGCGGCTCCGCGATGGAGCGCGCCGAGCAGGCCCCGTCGGCGATCCGCGAGGACGACCTGCTGCGCTCGGGCTTCCACCGCCGCCTGCACGCCCTGCCGACGCTCGAGCGCCAGGCCTGGCTGCTCCGGCACACCGGCGGCCACGACGTCGACGCGATCGCGGCGATGCTGCAGGAGTCGGCGGAGCGCATCCGCTCGGCCCTCGCCTCGGCCGCCCGCACGCTGGTCGAGGGCGAGCTGGCCGAGAGCGAGTCCGCGGAGTAGCGCGGCACGAGGTGCCCGAGAGACGCCGGGTCCAGCCGGCGGCGCCCCTCAGGCGTCTGGGACCCGGCCGCGACTCGGCGCGACCGGGAGGACGGGGTCAGTCGAGGTAGTCGATGTCGTCCCACGGCTGGTGGACGTCACCGGTGTCGCGGTCGTCGTCCGGCACCTCGAGCTCCTCGAAGATCACCGGAACACCCGTCGAGATCAGGACGCTGACCTGGCGGTTGCCCACGATCACGAAGTCGACGAGGCCTCCTCCGGCCTGCGTCGCCTCGGTCGCCGACCGCTTCAGCTCGGCGACGTCGGTCCCCTGGGACAGCCCGTAGGTCTTGCCCTCGATGGTGACGGTGGTGCGGATCATGTGGCGCTGCTGCTCCTCGGCTCGATGGGTTCAGCGTACGAATCGCGACAGAGCGCTGCCAGGCCTTGCGGTGGACGCCCGCGGCTGCCACAGGTGAAGGGGCCGGCTGAGGCGAGCGGCGTCCGGAGCCGAGGCCGGAAGCAGCGTGACGGGCCGCTCGGGCGGATCCGCCGCTCCTGACCTCGGTTCCGGACACCGGGCGGCGGAGTCAACCGGGCGCGCTCCACGGAGCTCCCGCCGTAGCGTGGAACCTGTCCGCACGTTCCGCATCCAGCGACAAGGAGGATCCGATGACCGAGAAGAACACTCCCGAGGACCCGCAGACCACCGACCCCGAGCACGTCGACCCCGAGACGGCCACCGACCCCGAGGGCGACCCGGTCGAGAACCCGTCGGGCTGACGCCCGCACCGGAACGGCCCGCGGCCACCGGGACACCGCTGAAAAGGCGGAGTCCCGGGGGTCGCGGGCCGTTCCCGTGTCCGGCGCCGCCATACTGACGGAGTGCAGGCCGAGGACGACGAGCGCAGGGATCTCGAGCGGATCCTGTCGGCCCGACCCCGCGACGACGGCGCCGACCGGGACGAGCGGCGCGAGGCGCTGCGACGGCTCGGCGAGCTGGAGGCGGAGGACGCGCCTCCCGGAGCGACGCGGTCCGGCGCGCAGACCGGCGCCGCGCCGTCCATGGCGCAGCCGGGCGCGGCGCATCCCGGGACGGCGACCGACTCGCGTGCCCCCCTGCCCGCGACCGCACTTCCGCTGTCGGCGACCGTCGGCTCCGAGACTGCGGAGTCGCCCGCCGAGCACCCCGACGGGCCGGCCCCGCGGACGCCGCACCCCCGCCGCCGCCGCCTCGTGCTCGCCGCCGCGATCGTCGGCGGAGCCGCGGTCGGCGCTCCCGCCCGCACGCACGACGCGCTGCTGGCCGGACTGCGCGAGGGCCGCCGCCTGGCCGACGACTCCGCCCGCGAGGTCGGTGCCCGC
>NZ_PSVQ01000037.1:0-34662 GCF_002932395.1 Rathayibacter sp. AY1D9 | reverse complement strand
CTCGGGGGCGGTGCAGGAGGAGCGCTGCGGGACGCTCCTCCCCCGGCCCGTCGCGCGGGGGCGCTCCGGGCCGGGTGGAGAGGGGATCAGCTCGCGAAGGTCCAGGTGAGCGGGAGCGAGGCGGACAGGCCCTGGTAGGCGTTGGTGGCCGACGAGTCGAGGGTCACGGCGATGGAGAAGGGGGTGGAGGTGCCGGGGGTGACCGGGGCGGTGTTGAGGGTCTTGACGGCCGAGCCGGCGAGGGTCGCGGCGGTGCCGGTGAAGACGGTGGTCCCGCCGGAGGTGATCACGACGTTGAGCTTGCCGCAGAAGTCGGTGGCGGAGCCGGAGGCGCCGGCCGCGACGTTGTTGCTCTGCGAGCAGGTGGCGCCGGGGGTCAGCGTGAAGGTGTTGGCGTTGACGGTGCCGGTGTTCTTCAGCGTGATCGCGGTGGTGACGGTCTGGCCGGGGACCATCGTGGTCGATCCGCCGAACTTGTTGATGGTCGCGCAGGTCGCGGTGTTGGTGCTGATCGAGCCGCCGTCGGTGCTGAGGCAGGTGATGGGGCTGGCGCCGGTCGACTTCTCCTCCATGACGAGCGAGCCGGAGGCGGCGGTGTTGCCGGTGTTGGAGATGCTCGCGACGAAGCCGGACAGGGTGCCGGACATCGAGACGGAGAGGAGAGCGGCGGCGGCGATGCTCGTCGCGATGGCGAGGGGAGCGAAGCGGACGCGCTTGGACTTGGCGGTGTGGGTCGACATGGCAGGACTCCTGATCGGGTGGGGCGGGCTGATGCTGAAGGGGGAGGGTCCGGCTGGTGGTCCGCCGAACTCGATTGACCGCTAAGTTACTTGACGACCAAGATACATTGCAATCGTTCTTTCACCCCCTGTCCGGGTGACAGGCCGGGACGCCCGAGGGCGACCCGTACGATGACCCCAGCCCTACCCCGAGAAGGACGAATGACCACCGAGAGACCGACCCCGCGCGACGTCGACCAGGACGCGCCCGCCGTGCAGCTGCGGCAGTCGCTCCGCCTGCTCGAGAACGCGCAGCGGCACCTCCGCGCGAGCATCGCCGCGGGCGTGGGCGTGGGCATCTCGGAGCTCACCGCGCTCGAGGTGCTCGGCGAGTCGCCCGACCTCACGCCGAAGTGGCTGGGCCTCGAGCTCTCCCTCTCGACGGGCGCCGTGACCGCGCTCCTCGACCGGCTGGCGACCGCCGGCCACGTCGACCGGCTCGCCAACCCGCAGGACCGCCGCAGCGTCCTCCTGCGCCTCACCGCCTCCGGGGAGCAGCTGCTCGCGCAGGTGGACGAGCGCTACGACGAGGTCAGCGCGGAGGTGCTGAAGGCCTCCCCCGGGCTGAACGGCATGGCGGACGACCTGGCGCGTGCCGCCGCGGTCATCACCGCGCACACGATCCGCTGATCCGCGCCAGTCGCTAGGAGTCCAGCGCCCGGGTCAGGGTCCAGACGTTGCGCCCCTCCGAGCGCTCGTGCTCGAACGTGGTCGTCAGAGCCTGGATGAGAGCGAGCCCGCGGCCCGACTCCGCGAAGACGTCCGGCATCTCCCGCGGCCCCGTGCCGATGTCCGGCGGATCGGCCGTGTCGACCAGCTCCGCGTGGATCGCGTCTCCCTCGACGCGCACGACGAGGCGGCAGACGATCGTCGTCGTCGACGTCGCGTGCTGGATGACGTTGTCGACCAGCTCGACCAGCGCCGTCTCGACGGCCATGCGGTCGCGGGCCGGCAGGTCCGGCCGCTCGCCCCAGAGCCCGGCGAGCATCTCGTGGACGACCTCGGTGTCGTCCGGGGGCGTGCGGAACCCGACGCTGCGCTCAGTCACGGTACGCGTCGCCGGCCGTGTCGAAGAGGGTGAGCACCCGGTCCAGATTGGACAGCTGCAGCACCATCACGACCTGCTCGCTGGGCGCCGCGATCCGCAGGTCGCCGCCCGCCTGCCGCGCGGTCTTGAGAGCGCCGACCAGGGCGCCGAGGCCGGAGGAGTCCATGAACGTCACCGCGCTGAGCTCGACGACGATGCGGGGGCTGCCCTCGTCGATCGCCCGGCGGACGGCCGAGCGCAGCTCCGGAGCCGAGGCCGCGTTGAGCCGCCCCTCCCCCCGCAGCACGGCGATGTCGGGGGCGATCGTCTCGGTCGTGAACGTCATGCGGGGTCCTTCTCGGCGGAGCGGTCGGCGCCCGTGCGGGTCAGCACGAGGGCGGTGATGTCGTCGGACGCGGAGCCGGAGGCGGCGAGCGCCCTCAGCGCCTGCAGGAACTCGGCGGTGTCGGCGGAGTCGCGGGCGAGGTCGACCGCGCGCGCCAGGGACTGCAGGGTCCCGTCGTAGAGGTCGAGGACGCCGTCGGTGAAGGCCAGGAGCGAGTCGCCGACCGCGAGCTCCACGGTCTGGGTGATCCAGCCGCCGTCCTCCGCGATGCCCAGCGGGAGGCCCAGTGCCGCGAGCCGCTGGAACGAGCCGTCGGCGCGGAGGAGGACGGTGAGCCCGTGGCCCGCGTCGACGAAGTCGATCCGGCCGGACGCGGTGTCGAGGCGCCCGTGGAAGAGGGTCGCGAAGGTCTCGGTGGCCGTGAAGTCGTCGTGCAGCTGGGCGCTCACCGCGCTGACGACCGCGTCGGGGTCGCCGCCCAGGCGCGCCCGGAACGCGGAGCGGATCGACGCGGCCACGATCGCCGCCGCCGTCCCCTTGCCCATCACGTCCACGAGGGTCAGGTCGACCGTCTCGTCGTCGCCGCGCCAGCTGTAGAAGTCGCCGGTGATCGTCCACCGCGGCAGCGAGAGCCCCGAGAGCTCGTAGCCGGCGGGGTGGTGGAGGGAGGAGGGAGCCATCTGCGTCTGCATGTCGGCGGCGCGGTCGCGCTCCGCCGTGTCGCGCAGCTCCCGCTCGACCCACTCGCCGAACTCCTCGAGCAGCTGCCGCTCGTCCGGGGTGAGGCTCCGGGGCACGAAGTCGATGAGGCAGAGGGTGCCCAGCTGCAGGTCGCCCTCGACCGACAGCGGCCGCCCGGCGTAGAAGCGGACGTGCGGGTACCCCGCGACGTGCTCGTGCCCGGCCCACGCCTCGTCGGCGCCGAGGTCCGGCACGACGAAGGTGGTGCGCTTCTCGAGCGTCGCGTCGCAGAAGGTGCCGGCGCGCGGGTAGGCGAGCACGGCGTCCGGACGCTGCGGGGACTTCGTGAACAGCGTGGTGTCGTCGAGGAAGTGGATCTCGGCCACGGGCACGCGGAACAGCTCCTCGGCCATCCGTGTGATCCGGTCGAAGCGCTCCTCCGGAGCCGACCCCATCATCTCGAGCGCCTCGAGCGCCACCAGCCGCGGATCCTGCTCGGCCTCGATCATCCGTGCCCCCTTCCCCCTGCGCGCCGCGCCGGGACTCCCCGGAGCGCACACGCACCTCCGACCGTATCGCCCCGCTTGACGGGTGGGGGACCTTAGGCGCCTCTGTACCCCTCACGGGGTACGGCTGTCGCAGATCGCGCGGTCGGGAGCGTCGGCGGTGGCCGATCCCGGCCGTCCTCGCCTCCGCCTCTTGCCGCCGGACGGAGCGGACCCCTACTCTTCACCCGACGCTCCCCCGGCGACCCGCGAGCACCCGAAGCCCGCAGGCTCGTGGGCGTCGCCTCAGGAGCGCCCGTGCCCACCCAGCCGCGTCCCCTCCGCCGATCGCGCGCGGAGACGAACCGACCCTCTCGATCCGACGCGCCCCGGCGCGGGAGCCCGCTCGCTGCGGCGCTCCTGCTCGTGACCGCCCTGATCCTCCCGCTCGCCGCCGCGCCGACAGCGTCCGCCGTCGACTCGGCGGGTGACGAGTACGACGCGATGCGCCTCGCCCTCGTCGCCGATCTGACGGGCACCATCCCGGGAAGCGGGAGCGTCGGCGGCCTCGCCGCGGCGAAGGGCCGCCTCGTCGCCGAGGCCGAGGGCTACTGGTCGACGCTCGAGACCGACGGCGGCGAGCCCTGGCCCGACCTGGTCACGGGCACCTCGGCGGTGGAGGTGTGGGCCGCCTACAAGCGGGTCACCGTCCTCGCGACCGCGCTGAAGACCCCCGGCACCGCCCTCAGCGGCGACCCGGCGCTCCTCCGCGACGTCGTCACGACCGCCGACTGGCTCTCGGCGAACCGCTACAACCGCTCCACCACCGGCACCTCCCGCTGGTGGGAGCAGCAGATCGGCATCCCGCTCGAGCTGAACAGCATCACCGCCCTCCTCTACCCCGACCTCTCGGCGGCGCAGGTGCAGGCCTACCTGTCGGCCTCGACGCGCTTCGCCGACACCGTCACCCGGACCGGCGCCAACCGCGTCTGGACGGCGGCGGTCATCGCCGGGCGGGCGGTGCTGCTGAAGCAGCCGGCGAAGATCGCGGAGGCGGCCGCCGGCATCGACCCGGCGCTGCGGACGGTGGCGTCCGGCGACGGCTTCCACGCCGACGGCTCCTTCGTGCAGCACAGCGTCTTCGCCTACAGCGGCGGGTACGGGCTCTCGATGCTCGACACCCTCGACGACCTCTACGCGCTGCTCGACGGCTCCCGCTGGGAGATCACGAGCCCGGAGGGGCTCGGCGTGTACGACCGGCTCGCCTCCTCCTTCGCCCCCGTCACCTGGTGCGGCGCCGTGATGTCGACGGTCCGCGGCCGCGAGACGGCGCGGGCGGAGTCGGAGGACGGCGACGTCGGCGTCCAGCTGCAGGCGGCGGTGCTGCGCCTCGCCGACAGCGCCCCTCCCTCGGCCAGGACACGGACGAACGCGCTGGCGAAGAGCTGGCTGGCCTGCAACTCCGGCAGCCCCGTGAGCATCGAGACGGCCGGGTCCGTCAGCGACGTCGTGCGCGCGCGGCTCGTCCTCGCCGACACGGGCCTGACCGCGACCCCGATCGGCTCGGGCGTCCGGGCCTTCGCCGGGATGGACCGCTTCACGCGGACCACGGCGACCTCGGGCTTCGCCGTCGGCCTGTCGAGCACGCGGATCGCGCGCTACGAGTCGCTCAACGGCGAGAACCGCAGCGGCTGGTACACCGGCGACGGCGCGACCTCGCTCCACCTGGGCAGCGGGCGCCAGTACGACGACGGCTACTGGGCCACGGCGAACCCGTACCGGATGCCCGGCACCACCGAGGACACGATCGTCCGGAGCGCGGGCGAGGGCGCGTCGTCCCGCCCGACGACGACCTTCACCGGGAGCCTCGAGAGCCCGTCGCGGCGGACGGGGATCGCGGCGCTCGACTTCGACGCGGCGTCGGTGAGCCTGGTCGCGAAGAAGGCCTGGTTCACCTTCGACGACGAGATCCTCGCGCTCGGCTCCGGGATCACGGCGACCGACATGTCCGGGACCGGCTGGGACGGGGCGCGCCGGCGCGCGGAGACGGTGATCGACGACCGCCGCGACGTCGCTCCCGATGCGAGGCTCCGCGTCGACGGCGTCCTCCGCGGTGCGGAGGCGACCGCCACGAGCACCGCCCGCTGGGCCTCGATCACCGGCTCCGCGGAGTCGGTGGGCTACGTCTTCCCGTCGCCGATCGCCCTGACCGCGCAGGGACGGACCCGCACCGGAGCCTGGAGCGCCGTGAGCGCCGCCGGTCCGACGGCGCCGGTGACCGGCCACTACTACTCCCTCACGACGAGCCACGGCACGAACCCGACCGGCGCCTCCTACGCGTACACGGTCCTCCCCGGCGCCTCCGAGGCGGCGACCGCCGCGTACGCGGCGGACCCGGACGTGACCGTGCTCAGCAACACACCCCAGCTGAGCGCCGCCCGCGACCGCTCGACCGGCACCGTGAGCGCCGTGTCGTGGAAGGCCGGGACCACGAGCCCCGTCCTCGTCGGAGGCACCCGGGTCGCGAGCATCACCGGCGCCGGACTGGTCTCGATCCGGGAGGACGCGGACACGGTGACCGTCTCGACCGTCGACCCGACGCAGGTCTCGACGAGCGCGCTCACCGTGACGCTCGCGCGGCCGACCGCGGGCACGGTGTCCTCGAGCGCCGCCCTGAGCGTGACGAGCAGGACGAGCACCGCGACGACGATCACGTTCCGGCCGAGCGGGCTGAAGGGAGCGACGGCGTCCATCGTGCTCGCGAAGAGGGCCGCCACTCCGGTGCCGACGGCCACGCCCACGCCGACCGCCACCGCCGCGCCGACCTCGACGCCGACCGCCACCGCGACTCCGCTCGCCGCCGTCGGGGCCGGCACCCACCAGAACGGCTCGCCGGCCGTCGCCGTCACGGGCACCTGGTCCACGACCTCCTCCTCCGCGGACAGCGGCGGAGGCGTCTCCTTCTCGTCGACAGGGGGCGCCTCCGCCACCCTCCGCTTCACCGGCACCGGAGTCTCGTGGGTGAGCCGCCGGTCCAGCACGTCCGGGATCGACGAGGTCCGCCTCGACGGCGTCCTCGTGGCCTCGGTCGACCGCTACAGCGCCACCACCCGCTCCGCCCAGACCGTCTGGACCAGCGGGACCCTGCCCGCCGGCACCCACACCGTCACGATCACCCGCGGCAGCACACGGAATCCGGCGGCGACCGGGGGCAACCTGATCCACGACGCCTTCGTCGTGAGGGGCTGACGGCCCGGCTATCACCGGCCGCGGTGCCTGGCCAGGCCGCCCCCTCTCCTGATAGGCACACCGTCTCTCTATCCCTCCGGCTCCTGCGCGGGCCGCAGTCGTCTCGGACCACACCGCGAGATCGCCTACCGGCCGCCCCCCGAAGCGACCTCGGCCGCCGGGCGGAAAGTAGCGGTGAGGCAGAACTACCGTCGATAATGGTTCGGGTCGTCGGCCGAGCAGCCCTTTTTGCTACTCCGTCTCAATAACAGCGTCACGATCAGCAGCGCAGGGAGTCTCGAATGACAGCGTGGGTAGTTCGAGCCGGGGCGAGTGGCGAACGCGACTCCTGGACCCTCGAGAAGTCGATCGCAGGAGGCGGGTTCCACGAGGTCGAGGACCTTTCCCACCTCACTTTACGGGGCCAGATCGCCGCATCAGTGGAAGCGGGGTTCCCAAGGGACTCGCAGCCGGGTCGGCTCGCGAACTACACCGGTCAATTACTCGCCCTCCGGACCCTCATCGAGCCGGGCGACATCGTTGTGACTCCACTGAAGTCGACGAAGCGAATCGCGATCGGGGTGTGCACTCGCGGCTACAGCTTCGATGCCGACGAGCCTGATCCGACACGCCGCCATACCATCGGGGTCGAATGGAGAAATTCGGAAATCTCCCGCGGTTCCCTCAAGGACGATCTTCTCAACACGGTGAATGGCGCAATGACCATTTTCCGCGCAACGAAGAACAATGCAGAGGCAAGATTGCGAAGCGTGATGCAGACAGGGGTGGATCCGGGCTCCGGACCGATCAGCGCTCCCCAGAGCTCCGCGGTTTCCGCTGGAATGGACGAAAGGCGAAGCACGGTCGAGGACGTAACGGACCCTCGAAGCGTTCCCACTCTTCAGGCAATCCGCGACAGGGTGAGGACTCACCTCATCGAGAACTTCGGCGGCCACAAGCTGAGCCACCTTGTCGGCGATCTCCTGAGGGCCGAGGGCTACACCTGTGATGTGTCACCCGAGGGGCCCGATTTCGGGGTAGACATCATCGCCGGACGCGGTCCGCTCGGTCTGGATTCTCCGACCCTCATCGTCGAGGTCAAATCTGAAGCAGGTCAGATAGGTGCGCCTGTTGTACGAGGCCTCCAGGGAGCGATGGCTTCGAACAAGGCTGATCAGGGTCTGCTCGTAGCCTGGGGCGGTCTGAATCGTCAGGCGCGCACCGCCATTCGCACCGATCGCCTAACGATCCGCGTCTGGGACTCAGAGGACCTTCTTGATCGTTTGTTCATGGTCTACGAGCGCTTGCCCGAAACCACTCGATCGAGAATCCCACTGACGAGGACGTGGATTCTTGACGAGGACATCGACTCTTGAAGACCTGAAGGTACTTGGCGGCAAGCAGGATCTGAGAGCCTGCGCCGCTTCTCCCGAAACTCCCGGGTCGATCCGTTTCGCCTCACCCGAGGGGCGATCAAAATGGTCATCAATGCCTACTCGAGCAAGTGGACGCGTTGAACACGGTGATTTCTGCGCGCAGGTAGTATTCATGCATGACAGTCGCGAGTCCGCCACGCCACAATCGCCCCGCCTCCTTCTGGGTGGCACTCATCGGTGCTGTGATAGTCGCCGTCCTTGCCGCTGTCGCGGTCGCAGTGACAGTCGTCACACAGCAACAGGAACTCGCACGAGCGTCTGAGGCGGCGACGAATTACGCAGCTCAAGTGGACGACCTGCGGGACGCCCTGGACGAGGCGGACTCGCGTCTCGACGTCTGCGAGGCGGAAGCAGACCTCCTCGCAGCGAACTTCGACTCGGCTCTGGCCTCATTCACCGCGATGCTCGCCGCCAGTGACTCGCGAGATGACGCCGCTTTCGCAGAGAGCTACGCGAATCTGGCTGTGTCTCGTGACAGTCGAGATTCGTATATCGGCTGCTGATCCGAAGGTTTCAGCCCATTCGGCGTGAGCCTCGGTCGCCGGTCCTCGGGCTGAGGGTGTCTTGGCCAGGGAGTGCCCCGTCGCTATGGTGCAGATCTCCAAAATTCCCCATTGGCGACGCAAGGGCTGTGTCTGGCCCGATCGCACCTCCAGCTCGCCACTCACGACCGCCCGGCTACCACCGGCCGCGGTGCCTGGCCAGGCCCTCGCCCGGCGGCGGGCGGGCCCGTAGCGTCGCCCGGACCGATCGACCCGCCGGGGTCACGACGAGAGGACGCGCCATGAGCAGCACGAGCGACATGATCCGGAGCCACCCCGAGGAGCTGCGCGGCGTCGATCCGGAGGTCCTGGCCGAGTGCATCGACGCGTGCGGCGCCTGCGCACTCACCTGCACCGCCTGCGCCGACGCGTGCCTCGGCGAGGAGTCGGTCGCCGAGCTGGTCCACTGCATCCGCACCGACCTCGCCTGCGCCGACGTGTGCGCCGCGACCGGCGCCGTGCTCTCGCGCCGCGGCGTCGTCGGATCCGCGGCCGTCCGCGCCCTCGTCGAGGCCTGCCTCCTGGCCTGCCGCGCCTGCGCCGACGACTGCGAGCAGCACGCCGAAATGCACGAGCACTGCCGGATCTGCGCCGAGGCCTGCCGCCGCTGCGAGCAGGCGTGCGAGAGGCTGCTCGCGCAGCTCTGAGCGCGGGCGCCACCGCGGGACACCTCCCCCACCGGACTCGACGGGCGGCTGTCAACCGTCCTGCCCTGAGCGTCCGGCGCTCCTACGGTCGGTGGCGAGCACGGCGTCGTCGGGGCTCGGAGCGATCGCAGGCGGTCCTTCCGTCCCCGACGATCCGCAGACGCTCGAGATGGAGGACGACCGTGGCCCAGACCAGCACCGAGCGCGACCGCACCGCGCCCGACCCCGACGACTCCCGCAAGCCCGACGGACCGACCGAGGTCACCAAGCGCTCCTGGGGCTACGTCCTCAAGAAGACGCTCCGTGAATTCGGCGCCGACCAGTGCACCGACATCGCGGCCGGCCTCACCTACTACGCCGTCCTCGCGCTGTTCCCCGGGCTGCTCGCGATCGTCTCGATCCTCGGCCTCTTCGGCCAGGCCGAGACCACGACCTCGACGGTCCTCGACCTGCTCGGCGGTTTCGTCTCCGCCGACGTCCTCGACACGGTCCGCGGCCCCCTGCAGGAGCTCACCTCGGCCCCCGCCGCCGGACTGGCCTTCGTCACCGGTGTCCTCGGCGCCCTCTGGTCCGCCTCCGGCTACGTCGGCGCCTTCGGGCGCGGGATGAACCGCGTCTACGAGATCGACGAGGGCCGCCCGATCTGGAAGCTGCGCCCCACGATGCTCGCCGTCACCCTCGTGACGGTCCTCCTGCTCGTGATCGCCGGGCTGATCCTCGTGCTCAGCGGACCCGTCGCGCAGACCATCGGCGACGCCGTCGGCCTCGGCGAGGTCGCCCTGACCGTGTGGAGCATCGCCAAGTGGCCGGTGCTGATCGCGATCATGGTCGTCATCGTCGCGGTCCTCTACCACTGGTCGCCGAACGTGCGGCAGCCGAAGTTCCGCTGGACCAGCATGGGCTCGATCCTCGCCCTCGTCGTCTGGGCGCTGGCCTCGGCCGGCTTCGCGTTCTACGTCGCCAACTTCAGCAACTACAACAAGACCTACGGCGCGCTCGGCGGCGTGATCGTCTTCCTCCTCTGGCTCTGGATCACGAACCTCGCCCTGCTCTTCGGGGCCGAGTTCGACGCCGAGCTCGAGCGCGGCCGCCAGCTGCAGGCGGGCATCGAAGCCGAGGAGCACATCCAGCTGCCGCCCCGCGACACCCGGCAGAGCGAGAAGAAGGCGGAGAAGCACGCCGAGGACGTCGCCGACGGCCGCGAGCTCCGCGAGAGCGCCGGGCGCCCCGAGCGGTGATCCCGATCGGGCGGGACCTCCCGGCCCATTAGGGGCACCGCCTTCCCAGGGCAACCCTCTTGAGGCCCCGCGGGCGGCGCGCGGAGGCTGGACGCATGCGGAAACTGCACTACTCCAGCGGCCACCTCCTCGTCGGCGACCTGACCTGCAAGGCGGTCCTCCGATACGCCCGGGCCCTCGCGGACGTCAACAAGTCGGACGTCGTCTCGGTGCCTGTCCTGACCGAGGGCGGCGGCCGCGCCTACGCCCACCTGCTGATCGGGCCGGCGAGCCAGCTCTGGTCGCTGCCGATCGACAGCAGCGAGGTGGAGGAGCCGGACGACGCGGAGGTCATCGCCCACATCGAGCTCGAGACGCGCCGCATGCAGCCGGCCCGTCCCTCGTGGAGCGAGGAGATGACGGACATCCCGCCGCTGGACTTCCTCGAGTACACGGACATCGCCGACCTCGAGGACGCCCGGCGCGACCCGATGGACTAGGCCGCCGCCGGCTCCTCGGTGGAGCGGGAGTCGCTGAGGGACAGCGAGCCGATCGTCGCGATCACGCCGACGAGGACCGCCACGACCAGGAAAGCGACCCGCTCACCCGCGAAGAAGCTCCGGACGAGGTCCGCGCTCCACGCGCCCGCCGGGAGGGTGGTCGCCACCAGTGCGGCGATCAGCGTGCCGACGACGGCCGTGCCGATGCTGGTGCCGATCTCCTGGGCCGTGTCGTTGAGCGCCGCACCGATCGAGGTGCGGTTCGCGGGCATCGCCTCGACGAGGGCGACGGCGCAGATGGTCATGATCGTCCGCAGGCCCACCGTCATCACGACCATCATCACGGCGATCGCGAGGTAGCCCCGGTCCACCGCCCAGGACATCCCGAGCAGCGCGCCGACCAGGAGCCCGGTGCCGATCAGGCAGGCCGCGCGGTGCCCCAGCTTCGCGGCGAGGCGCTCGGTGACCGGAGTGGCGGCGAGCATCGTGACGATGACGGGCAGGTTCGCGAGGCCGGCGCGCACCGGGCTCCAGCCGTAGGCGTACTGGAAGTGCAGGATCAGGCCGAACAGGACGCTCGCGAAGGCGACCGAGGCGCCGAGCTGCGTGAGCGCCGCTCCCCGCGCGGGGCCGGCGCGGAAGATCGCGAGGTCGATCATGGGCGAGACGGCGCGGCGCTCGCGGACGACGAATCCCGCGACGGCGGCGACGGTGCCCGCGGCGCAGGCGATCGTGAGGAGCGACAGCCAGCCGTTCTCGACTCCGCTGGTGAGTGTGTAGCAGCCGAGCCCCACCGCGGCGACGGTGAGGGCGGTCCCCGGCAGGTCGAGGCGACCGGAGGTGAGGTCGGCGCGCTGGTCCGCGGGGACTCCGAGGCGCACGCCGATCCAGACCAGCAGCGCGATCGGGGCGTTGACGACGAGCAGCCACTGCCAGCTGACGGTGCTGAGGATCGAGCCGCCGAGGAGGGGGCCGAGGACCATGCCGGACATCCCGACGATCATCACGATCGTGATCGACCGCATGCGGAGCCTCTCGTCGTCGAAGAGCCGGAACACCAGCGACATCGTGACGGGCGCCATGGCGGCCGCGGCGCAGCCGAGCGCCGCGCGGAGGGCGATCAGCTGGCCGATGTCGGTGACGAGGACGACGGCGAGGCTGATCAGCCCGAACGCGGCGAGGCCGGTGAGGAGCACGCGGCGGCGGCCGAACCGGTCGGCGGCGGACCCGGCTGTCAGCAGCAGCCCGCCGAAGGTCAGGGAGTAGGCACCGGTCACCCACTGCAGTCCGGCGGTCGACCCGTCGAGTGAGCGTCCGATCGTCGGGAGGGCGATCGAGAGCAGCGTGTTGTCGACCATCTCGACGAAGAACGCGAGGCAGAGAGCGGCGAGCGGGAGTGCCGCGGAGCGGAGGGAGGTGTGAGCGCGGGACTCGGCGGAGGTGGTCGTCGGAGCGGACATCGAGGCGCCTTCCTATCGAACGCCGTTCGACTCTCGTACGGCGTTCGATAGTATGGAACGCCGTTCGGTAAGATGCAAGCCATGCCTGCAGATCGCCCGACGGAGACCGCTGCCGCGCCCTCCCCCGCCCGGGGCCGCCGCCGAGCGTCGCACTCGCTCGACACCGTGCTGGCCGAGGCGATCGCGATCCTCGACGAGTCCGGGGAGTCGGCCCTCACGTTCCGCGCGCTCGCGGCCCGACTCGGCGGCGGCGTGGCGAGCATCTACTGGTACGTCGGCAGCCGCGACGAGCTGCTGGAGCGGGCGACCGACGAGGTCATGGGTCGGGTCCTCGCAGACAGCGAGCCGCTCACCCACGGGCCGGACCCGATCGACAACGTCCGCGCCGTCGCACTGGCCCTCTTCGACGAGTGCGTCCGCCGACCCTGGTTCGGCCTCTACATGCTCCGCACGACCGGGGTGCAGCCCAACTCGATGGCGATGTACGAGCGCCTCGGGCAGCAGCTCATGGCTCTCGACCTGACGCCCCGGCAGCGGTTCCACGCCGTGTCGTCCATCGTCAGCTACGTCGTCGGAGTCGCGGCCGACCTGGCGCAGCCGCCGCCCCGCGAGTTCCTCGAGAGCGGGATGGAGAGGGGCGAGTTCCTCGAGCACCTGGCCGACCGCTGGCGCGCCCTCGATCCGGAGGAGTTCCCCTTCGGCCACCACGCGGCCGACGTCATGGCGACGCACGACGACCTCGACGTGTTCCGCTCCGGCCTCGACCTGCTGCTGGCCGGGCTCCGGCTGCAGGCGGGGCGGGGCTGAGGCCGGGTCAGCTCCCCGAGGTCCGCCGGATCGCGACCACGGTTACGTCGTCCGCCAGCAGCCCCTCGGCCGCCAGGCGGGTGACGCCGGCGACCGCGTCGGCGGCGGTCGCGGGGGCGGCGACGGCCGCGTCGGCCACCCGGTCGAGGGCGGCGAGGGAGCCGTCGAAGAGGTCCAGCACGCCGTCGCTGCAGATCAGCAGCAGGTCGCCGGGGTGGAGCCGGAGGCCGGTCGGCTCCCACTCCTGCGTGCCGAGGAGGCCGAGCGGCAGATGGGCGGAGGGGATGCGCTCGCGCGAGCCGTCGGCGCGGCAGACGATCCCGAGTCCGTGCCCGGCGTCGACGAGGGCGATGTCGCCGGTCGAGGCGCTGAGCCGCAGGTGGAGGAGCGTGACGAACGCGTCGTTCGCCGACAGGTCCGGCTCGACGACCCGGTCGATGAGCGCCATCGTCGCCGCCGGGCCGAGGGCGGGAGGGGTGACGCGCAGGGCGGCGCGGACCGTGGCGGCGATCATCGCGGCGCCGACGCCCTTGCCCATCACGTCGGCGACGGTGACGGCGAGCCCGTCGGGCGTGCAGCGCCAGTCGAAGAAGTCGCCGCTCACCGTCCCGCTGGGCACGCAGGCGCCGGCGACGTCGTAGCCCGGGAGGTCCGGGACCGAGCGGGGCTCGAGCCGCCGCTGCACCCTCTCGCCGTCGGCGAGCTCCTGCCGCGAGCGGGCGGCGCCGGCGGTGAGCATCTGCGCGACCTGCTCGCCGCTGAGTGACGCCATGCTGAACGACACCACGACCAGCAGCACCAGCGTGATCAGCGTGGTGGTCGGGGTCCCGAACCAGGTCGCGAACAGCTCGCTGCGCAGCCCCGCGGCCAGGAACACGGCGAACCGGAGCGCGTAGTAGAGGGAGAGGGCGCCGGAGCTCAGCAGCAGCGGCCAGCGCGTGCGCGAGCGCCCGGCGCCGAGCAGCGTGATCTCGCGGGTCGACAGGCCGATGAGGAGCGCCATCGAGGCGAGGTAGAGCAGCCCTCCCGACCAGTCGTTGACGGCGGGAGAGTCGAGGCTGGACACGCCCGTCACCACCACGGTCGGAGCGACCACCAGCCACCACGGCGTCGGTCGGCCGCGGAGGGAGCGGCTCGCCGCCCAGACCGCGGCGGCGCCGGCCACGATGAGCCCGTTCCCGAGCAGATTCGCCCACACCTGGTCGGCCGTGCCGTCGCGGAGGTAGGCGAGCGAGCCGCCCATGAACAGCGCGAGCGCCGTGCACCACCAGAAGCTGAAGGACGAGCGCGTCGACCGGTAGGTGACCAGCGCGAACAGCAGGAAGAGGGTGAGGGCGGTGACCCCGAAGGCGACGCGGAGGGTCGTGGCATCGAGCAAGGCGGGTCCGTGGCACTTCCAGGAGACCGAGCGGCGGAGCGGCGGACGGGCGCCGTGATCAAGGGGATCCTGGCACGGCGCGCGGGCCGCTCGGGGCGCGCCGTGGAGGCCGGCCCCGGGGATCCGCGGCAGTGCGGCCCGTCCGCCCACCCGACGGGGGGAGCAGGAGGGGGGCTCGCACGTTCGAGGAGAGACCACCGCCCTCGCGCTCGATACAGCATCGCGTGTACCGTCGCTCCCGTGCCCGCCACCGCGACCCTCACCCACTCCGCTGCTCTCGCGCGCCTCGGATCCGCCCTGGCCGACGAGACGCGGTCCCGGATCCTGCTCGCGCTGCGCGAGGCTCCGGCCGTCCCCTCCGACCTCGCGGACGCGCTCGGGGTCTCGCGGCAGGTGATGTCGAATCAGCTCGCGTGCCTGCGCGGATGCGGGCTGGTCGAGGCCGTGAAGGACGGCCGGTACACCTGGTACCGGCTGGCCGAGACCCGGATCGCCGGGGCGCTCGACCACCTGCTCCGCCTGGCCCTGGTCGTCGATCCGGACTGCTGCTCCGGCGACGACTGCCGCTGCGCATGACCGCCCTGCGCGCTCCGCTCCTCCCCGCCCGCCGCCGCGTGCTGCAGAGGCGCATCCGCTGGATCGTCGGCGCGACGATCGCCTACAACGTGGTGGAGGGGATCGTGGCCCTCGCCGCCGGGACGGTCGCCTCGTCCACCGCGCTCGTCGCCTTCGGCCTCGACTCCGTGGTGGAGGTGCTCTCCGCCGCGGCCGTCGCCTGGCAGTTCTCGGGCCGCGATCCGGAGGCGCGCGAGCGCACCGCGCTGCGGGTGATCGCCGTCTCGTTCCTCGGCCTGGCCGCGTTCGTCGCCGTCGACTCGGTCCGGGCGCTGCTCGGATTCTCGGAGGCCCAGCACTCCCCCGTCGGCATCGTGCTGGCCGCCGTCAGCCTGCTGGTGATGCCCGCGTTCTCCCTGCTCGAGCGCCGGACCGGCCGCGAGCTCGGCTCGGCCTCGGCCGTCGCGGACTCGAAGCAGACGCTCCTCTGCTCGTACCTCTCCGCCGCCGTCCTGGTGGGCCTGCTGCTGAACAGCACGCTCGGATGGACGTGGGCCGACCCCGTCGCCGGCCTCGTGATCGCCGCGGTCGCCGTCCGCGAGGGCCTGGAGGCCTGGCGCGGCGAGTCCTGCACGACGCCGATCTCCGCGCTGACGAGCGAGGACTCCGAGGCCTGCGGCTGCTGCTGACGAGGGCGTGACGGCGCGGCGCACGTCGGCGGTGGACGACCTCCGTCAGGACTTCGTCACCAGGCCGGCGGCCGATCGGGCCCGCTCCGGAGCTACCGACCGCCGACCCGCGCCTCGACGACGTGCCGGCACCCGATCCCGCCGCGCTCCAGCTCCTCGCGCTCGCGGCGGAGCCCGACGCGGACCCGCCGCGCCTCGGCCAGCGGCAGCACCGCCTCCGGATCGACGGTCGCCAGCAGGACCGCCGCCCGCGACCTCGCCGCCACCCGCACGTCGAGGCACGGCGTCGCCTCGGCGAGTCCGAGCAGCGCGGCCACCAGCAGCTCCAGCTCGACCGCCGTCGCGTGGAGCACCAGCACCCGCGAGGCCGGGCTCGACGGGCGGCGGACGAGGAGCGTCGCTCCGGTCATCGTCGCCGCCCTCCCCTGCCCGGGACCGGTCCGGGACGTCCGCCCCGCCTCGGCCCTCGGCGACCGCCCGCGCGACGTCGGCGTGCACGCATGGGGTTCCTTCTCTCGTCCTGCTGCGGTGCGAATCGCGCCGCACCTCCATCCCACGACTCGGGCACCCGGCCGGGGAGAGGGTTGCCACGCGCGCGTCGGCGGGTCAGGAGGCGCCGGAGCCGCCGGGGATGAGAGGGTTGCGCGATGTCCACTGCGAGCGTGCCGTCGCCGCGCGCCGGAGTCCGGACCCGGCGCTTCCGGCGCCTCGCGCGCACGGGCTTCGCCGTGAACGGACTGATCCACCTCCTGATCGGCGGCCTCGCCCTGCGCGTCGCGGTCAGCGACGAGACCTCGCGGGAGGCGGACGCGTCCGGAGCGATCGGGCGCATGGCCGACTCCCCCGTCGGCCTCGTGGTGGTCTGGGCCGCGCTGGTCGGACTGGTCGCGCTCGGACTGTGGCAGCTCTCCCTCGGCGGGCGCTCCTCCGCGCCGGGCCTCCCCGCCCGCCTGGGCCGCCGGATCGTCGAATCCGGCAAGGGCTTCGCCTCGCTCACCCTCGCGGGCACCACGCTCGTCTTCGCGCTCGGCGGCTCGACGAGCTCGTCGGCCACGATCCGCCGCATCAACACCGAGCTGCTGACGAGCACCATCGGTGTCGTGATCCTCGTGATCGTCGGCGGGATCGTGCTGGGCAGCGGGATCGGCTTCGTCGCGATCGGGATCCGGCGCGGCTTCCGCAAGCTCGTCCGCATCCCCGAGGGCCCGACGGGGACGGCCGTGCTGATCCTCGGCGCGACCGGCTACATCACGAAGGGGCTCGCTCTGGGCCTCGCCGGCGGGATCTTCGTGGTCGCGGCGCTGACCGGCGACGCCCGCCAGGCGACCGGGCTCGACGGGGCCATCCGCTTCCTCGACGTCCCTCCGTACGGCACGATCGCCCTGACCCTCGTCAGCGCGGGACTGGTCATGTACGGGCTGTTCCTCGTCGCCCGGGCGAAGCTCGCGAAGCTCTGAGCCGACGCGGCAGTCGTTCACAGTCGCCACCCATATCGCTGAGTATCGTTCGGAGAAACAGGAGGTCATCATGAACGGATCGTCATCGACCGGCGCGTTCGGCACCGGCACGCCCATCGAGAGCATCTGGCGCGCGATGGAGCAGGCCCGCTCCCGCATGGAGAAGCGCGTCGGCTCCCGGGTCGGCCGCGGGGACGTGCGCACCGCGGTGCTCGCGCTCCTCGCCGAGCAGCCCATGCACGGCTACCAGATCATCCGCGAGATCGAGGAGCGCAGCGGAGGCGACTGGAAGCCGAGCCCCGGCTCGGTCTACCCGACCCTCCAGCTCCTCGCGGACGAGGGACTCATCACGGCCGACGAGCAGAACGGCCGCAAGACCTACACGCTGACCGACGCCGGCCGCGCGACGGTCGCCGAGCACGGCACCTCGACCCCGTGGAACGACTCCGACCACGTCGACTTCGGCGCCCTGCCCAAGGCGGGCCTCGAGCTCGCCCAGGCCGCGGCCCAGGTCGGACGCTCGGGCACCCCTGAGCAGATCCGCAAGGCCGTCGCCGAACTCGAGGACGTGCGCCGCCGCCTGTACGCGATCCTCGCGCAGGACTGACCCGGGTGGCCTCGGTCAGCCCGGGTCCTGCCGCCCCGGGCCACCGAGAGCGGGAGGACCGGCGGCGCTACCGCCGGATCCTCCGCTTCGCCGCGTGGCATCTCGCGGTCACCTGGTTCTTCGACCTGCTCCTGCCGCGGGTGGGGCTCACGCGCGTCGCGCTCCGCACCCGGCCCGGCCGGATGCGCCGCTTCGCCCGCAGCTTCCACGTGCTCGCGGTCGACCTCGGCGGCTTGATGATCAAGGTCGGCCAGTTCATGTCGTCGCGCCTGGACGTGCTGCCGCCCGAGATCACGCGCGAGCTGGAGGGGCTGCAGGACGAGGTCCCGCCCGTCCCGTTCCCGCGGATCCGGGCGCTGGCCGAGTCCGAGCTCGGGCTGCCGCTCGAGCGCGCGTACGCCGGAGTCGACGAGTCGCCCGTCGCCGCCGCCTCTCTCGGGCAGGCCCACCGCGCCCGGCTCTCCCCCGTCGACGCCGAGGACACCGGCTACTCCGCGGCCATCATGAAGGTGCAGCGGCCGGGGATCGACCAGATCGTCGAGGTCGACCTCGCGGCTCTGCGCCGCGTCGGCGGCTGGCTCAGCCACGTGCGCCTGGTCTCGGACCGCGTCGACGCCCCGGCGCTCGTCGAGGAGTTCGCGGTCACCAGCCTCGAGGAGATCGACTACCTGCAGGAGGCGGCCAACTCCGTCCGCTTCGCCGCCGACTTCGCGGGCGACGCCCGGGTGGCCGTCCCGGACGTGGTCTGGGAGCGCTCGACCCGCAAGGTGCTCACGCTCGAGGACATCACCGCGATCAAGATCACCGACCACGCCGCGCTGCTGGCCGCCGGGATCGACCCGCGGGAGGTCGCTCCGGTCTTCGCGGCCGTGATGTTCGACCAGCTCTTCACCAACGGCTACTTCCACGCGGATCCGCACCCCGGCAACGTCTTCGTCACGCCGACCCCCGGGGGCGAGCTGCCCTGGCGCCTCACCTTCATCGACTTCGGGATGATGGGCGAGGTGCCGCCGAGCACCCGCGCGGGCCTGCGCCGGATGCTGATCGCCGCCGCCTCCCGCGACGGCAAGGGGCTCGTCGACGCGGCCCGCGCGGTCGGCGTCCTCCTCCCCTCGGCCGACTCCCGCGAGCTGGAGCGGGCGCTCACGCAGCTCTTCGCCCGCTTCGGCGGCATGGGCTTCGCCGAGCTGCGGGAGGTGGATCCGCGCGAGTTCCGCGACTTCGCCGTGCAGTTCGGCGACGTCGTGCGCGCGCTGCCGTTCCAGCTCCCCGAGAACTTCCTGCTCGTCATCCGCGCGATGTCGCTGACCTCGGGCGTCTGCAGCGCGCTCGACCCGGCCTTCAACCTGTGGGACTCGGTCGAGCCCTACGCGCAGCAGCTGATCCGCGAGGAGCGCGGCTCCGTCGTGCAGGACGTCGGCAAGCAGGCCGTCGACACGCTCGGCCTGATCTGGCGCCTGCCGCGCCGGCTCGACGAGCTCGTCACGACCCTCGACGACGGCGAGCTCGCGGTCACCGTCCCCACCATCGAGCGCCGGCTGAACCGGCTCGAGGGCACCGTCCGCCGCGTGATCTCGGCCGTGCTGTTCGCGGGCCTGCTGATCGCGGGCGCCGTCGTGCGCCCGGACGACAGCGGCTTCGGGACCGTGCTGATGATCGCGTCGGCGCTGCCGCTGCTGCACGCCCTGCTGGCCCGCGGCCCGCGCGGCTGAGAGCCGCCGTCAGGCCGCGGCGGCCGCGTCGCATCCGTCACCTCCTCCGCCCACCTCACCGGCGTCGCGGTCGACATCGGCTACACGGACGCGGACAGCTGGCTCGCGCAGCACGACACCGACTACGGGCTCTGCCAGATCTACGCGAACGAGATCTGGCACTTCGAGCTCGCCACCGAGCCGGGCGGCGACTGCCCGGAGCAGCTGCCCGACGCGAGCGCGACCTGAGCGGCTCTCCCGCGCTCCCGGGGATCCGATGCGTCGCGAAAGGTCGTCATCGGAGCCGCGTGGGAGCCGTTCGCGACGCATCGATCGCGCAGGCGGCCGGGCTCAGCGGCTGGTGAGCAGCTCGACGAACTCGTCGGCCATCGCGAGCTGGGCGCTCAGCGCCTCGCGGCGCTCGCGGGCCTGCGCGACGAAGGCGTCGAGCTGCGCGCGGACCTCGGCCGGCGCGTCGTCGCCCTCGGCCTCGAGCGTGTCGATCACGCGGAGCAGCGCGGCCATCTCCTCCAGCGAGAAGCCGAGCGGCTTCATGCGGCGGATGAGGATCAGGCGGTCGTAGTCGGTGGACGTGTAGAGGCGGAAGCCGCCCTCGGTGCGGCCGGACGCCTTCACGAGGCCGATCTCGTCGTAGTGGCGCAGGGTCCGGAGCGAGAGGCCGGTCCGCTCGGCGAGCTCGCCGATGTGCATGGTGCCGATCCTGCTCACCCCTTCAGATCTACCCTTACGTGAGGGTAGGGTTGCACGTGCTGCTGACACGCCTCTGCAAGCTTGGCATCCCCGCCCGCTTCCGCCGACCCGATGCCGCAGCCCTCCGCGCTCCTCGTCGAGCACCCCTCCCACTCCCTGGAGCCGCCGCGATGGCCCTCGCCTCGAAGACCCCTGCCCGCCCGCACGCCGAGCCCACCGTGATGACGGCGCTGCGCACCCCCCGCATCCTGACCCGCGAGGTCCTCGCCGGCCTCGTGGTCGCGCTCGCGCTCATCCCCGAGGCGATCTCGTTCTCGATCATCGCGGGCGTGGATCCGCGGGTCGGCCTCTTCTCGTCGTTCGTGATGGCCGTGTCGATCGCGTTCCTCGGCGGCCGCCCCGCGATGATCACCGCCGCCACCGGCGCCGTCGCCCTGGTGATCGCCCCCGTCGCCCGCGACTACGGGATGGACTACTTCATCGCGACGGTGATCCTCGCGGGCGTGCTCCAGATCGTGCTCGGGCTGCTCGGAGTGGCGAAGCTCATGCGCTTCATCCCCCGCAGCGTGATGGTCGGATTCGTGAACGCGCTGGCGATCCTGATCTTCTCGGCGCAGATCCCCAACCTGATCGGCGTGCCCTGGCTGGTCTACCCGCTGGTCGCCGTCGGCATCGTGATCATGGTGGTGATGCCGCGCCTGACCAAGGCCGTTCCGGCGCCTCTCGTCGCCATCGTCCTCATCACCGCGGCGGTCGTCGTCACGGCGGTCGCCGTGCCGACCGTGGGCGATCAGGGCGAGCTGCCCCGCAGCCTCCCCGAGCTGTTCCTGCCGAACGTACCGCTGACCTGGGAGACCTTCACGACCATCGCGCCGTACGCCGTCGCGATGGCGCTCGTCGGACTCCTCGAGTCGCTGATGACCGCGAAGCTCGTCGACGACATCACCGACACCCCCTCCCGCAAGACCCGCGAGTCGCTCGGGCAGGGCGCCGCGAACGTGCTCTCCGGCCTGTTCGGCGGCATGGGCGGCTGCGCGATGATCGGCCAGACGATGATCAACGTGAAGGCGTCCGGCGCCCGCACCCGCATCTCGACCTTCCTCGCCGGCGTGTTCCTCCTGATCCTCGTCGTCGCGCTCGGCGACCTCGTCGCGATCATCCCGATGGCCGCGCTGGTCGCGGTGATGGTGATGGTCTCGGTGGCGACCTTCGACTGGCACAGCATCCGCCCGTCGACCCTGAAGCGGATGCCCGTGGGCGAGACGGTCGTCATGATCGCCACGGTCGTCGTGGTCGTCCTCACCCACAACCTGGCGATCGGAGTCGTCATCGGCGTCCTGGCCGCCATGGTCGTCTTCGCCCGCCGGGTCGCCCACTTCGCCACCGTCGAGCGCACCCTCTCGGCCGACGGATCGACGGCCCACTACACGGTCACCGGCGAGCTGTTCTTCGCCTCCAGCAACGACCTCACCACGCAGTTCTCCTACGCGGAGGACCCTGCGCACGTCGTGATCGACCTCTCCGGCTCCCACATCTGGGACGCCTCGACCGTCGCCGCGCTGGACGCCGTCACCACCAAGTACGAGCGCCACGGCACCCGCGCCGTGATCGCGGGCATGAACGACGCCTCCACCCGGATGCACGGCCGCCTCGCCGGGAATCTCGGCGCGGGGCACTGAGGGTCGGGGCTGCGGGACCGCACGCGCAGCCCCTCAGAGCGGCGCGAGCACCAGCGACCAGAGCCAGCGCCCGCCGACGACCCGGTGCACGACCACGAACAGGGCGGTGATCGCGAGTCCGACCGGCAGCAGCACGGCGCCGGCCGCGAGGCGGTCGGCGGGCACGGCGAGCAGCAGGCCGAGCGGCACCGACGCGCAGGCTGTGACCAGCGCCGCGACGAGAGCGGCGCGGCGGTCCCGGGTCGGCTGCGGCACGACGCCGATCCGGCGCCGGACCAGCCAGTGGGCGAGGGCCCACGCGGCCGTGGTCCCGAGGGCGGTGCCGCCCGCGATCGCCGGCACGACGAGTTCGGCAGGCAGGAGGAGCCCGCCGACGAGCGCCCCCACCGCGACGCCGACGGCCGAGACGACCTGGGTCGCCAGCGAGTCGCGGGCCCGACCCAGCGCGAACATCGCCCGGTTGAGGACGTAGGTCTGGCTGAAGCCGACCAGGCTCAGGGCGAGCAGCTGCAGGCCTCCGCCGATCACCGGTGTGCCGAAGACGAGCTGCGTGAGCAGTGGCGCCGCCGCGACGAACAGGAGCGTCGCGAGCAGAGTGACGGCGAGCACCGCGTCCTCGGTCCGTCGGAGGTTCACCGCCGCGGCCGCCCGATCGCCGCGGTGCAGGTCCCGGCTGAGCGGCGTGAACATCGCCGTGGCGACGGAGACGACCAGGATGCCGTGCGGCAGCAGGAGCAGCAGCTGCGCGCTCGAGAAGGAGTTGAGGCTCGGCCCGTCGACGCCGGCGCGGTTCATGGCCTGGCCGGCCGCCGTCGCCGCGTTCGAGACGACGATGTACGACACCTCTGCGACGAGGGCGCCGAGGAACACCCAGACCGCGTCCCGCGACACTCCGCCGAGCCCGGCGACGCCGAAGCGCGGCCGCAGGCGGACGCCGACGGACCGCGAGAACGCGACCGCGATCACCCCCTGCACCACGATCGCCGTAGTGGCAGTGCCGCACAGGAGCGCCACCATCTCCGGCGTCCACTCGTCGGCGGGTGTCGACGCCGCCTCGGGGTGGATCAGGAGGAACACCGCGATCCCGAGCACCGAGATCACGTTCGCGCAGGCGGGCGCCCACGCGCCCGGCCCGTACTTCTCGGCGGAGTTGAGCAGCTGCGAGAAGACGGCGAAGACGATGTAGAAGAAGATCTGCGGCAGGCACCAGTAGGCCATCTGGGTGGCGAGCAGAGCCCAGTCGGCCGACCAGCCCCCGGCGTAGAGCCCGACGATCAGCGGCGCCACGAGCGTGCAGGCGGCCGTGAGGAGCGCCGCTCCGCCGAGGCACACGGTGAGCAGCCGCTCGAGGGTCCGCACGCCCTCCGGTCCGTCGGCCCGCGCCCGGACCATCTGCGGCACGAGCACCGCGCCGAGCACCCCGCCCGCGATGAGCCCGTACAGGTAGGTGGGCGCGGAGTTCGCGACCTCGAACACCTGCCCGCCGACCGACGCGCTCGTGCCGCCGACCGCCACGACCAGGAGCGCCAGCCGGACGAACCCGAGGATCCGCGAGACGAACGACGCGACCACCATCCCCCCGGTCGCGCTGCGCATCCGGGCAGCATAGGCGGTGCGACCCGGGTCGCCACCGACCGCGGCGCCCGCCGGGGTCGATGCGTCACGAACGGTCGTCACGGGCGCGGGAGAGGGGCCGATCGTGACGCATCGATCTCGGGGAGGGCGGGAGGCGGGAGGGCCCGCGGGCGGCGCTAGACGCGCACGGGTGCGACGGAGGCGCGGCGGATCAGCCGCGTCTCCAGCTCCATGCGGGTGGCCGAGGCGCCCGAGGCGAGCGGAGTCGCCGACCGGTGCGCCTGGTGCAGCATCCGGAAGGCGATGGCGCCCATCTCACCGATGGGCTGCTGGATCGTGGTCATCGGCGGGGTCGCCCAGGCCGACTCCTCGACGTCGTCGAAGCCGATGACGCTGAGGTCTCGCGGGATGCGGAGGCCGGCGTCGTCGGCGGCCTCGTAGACGCCGAGCGCCATCACGTCGGAGCAGGCGAAGAAGGCGGTCGGCGCGTCCGGCTCGGCGAGCATCAGCCCGGCGGCCTCGCGGGCCAGCTCGCGGTCCCAGTCGCAGTAGGCGACGCGCGGATCCTCGACCCCGGCGGCGCGGAGCGCGGTGGTGAAGCCGTCGATCCGGGCGCTGCTGTAGAGCTGGGTGCGGGTGCCGCCGAGGACGCCGAAGCGGGTGTGGCCGGCGTCGAGGAGGTGCTCGGCGGCCATGCGGCCCCCGTCCCAGTTGGTCGCGCCGACGCTCGCGACGTCGGCCGGCGGCCGCGTGCTGGGGTCGACGACGACGACGGGCAGCTCGGCGGTGGTCAGCAGGTGCAGCTGCGCGGCCGAGACGTTGACCAGCACCACGATGGCGCCGAGCGAGGGGCGGCGGAGGAGGCGGCTGATCCAGGCGCCGTCGTCGCGGGCGCGGGTGAGCACCAGGTCGACCCCGGCGGCGGAGGCCTCGGCCTCGATGCCCTCGAGGACCGGGCCGATCCAGGTGCCGCCGATGTGGCCGACGACGACGTCGACGATCTGGGCGGAGTGCGGATCCTCGACCGGCGGGCGCAGGCGCGGGCGGCGGCGGTAGCCGAGCGCGTGCGCCGCCTCCATCACGCGCAGGCGGGTCGCCTCCGAGACGTCGGTGCCGCCGTTGAGCACCTTCGAGACGGTGGGGACGCTCGTCCCGGCGCGCTCGGCGATCAGCGCCATGGTCGGGCGGGTGGTCGCTCCGGAGACGTCGTCGTGGTCGGGCATGTGCTCACCGTAGCGGATACCGACTTTCGCAACTAGCCCTGCGCCAGGACGGCTTGCTCCGCCGGGAACCGCGGTGCATGATGGTCGGACGCCGGGGCTCCCGCACATAAGTTGCGCAAGTCCTGTTCGATGACGAACCGCGGAGCGATCCGCCCGCACGTGAGGACGACGATGACCGACCACTCCCCGACCACTCCCGGCAAGACGGCCCTCGTCGTCCGAGGGGGCTGGGACGGCCACCAACCGGTCGAGGCGACCGAGCTGTTCCTGCCGTTCCTCCGCGACAACGGCTACGACGTGCGCGTCGAGGAGTCGACCGCCGTGTACGCCGACGAGGCCTACATGCGGACGGTCGACCTGATCGTGCAGTCGAACACGATGACCTCCATCCAGTGGGAGGAGTTCCTGGGCCTCCGCGCGGCGGTCGAGCGCGGCACGGGCCTCGCCGGCTGGCACGGCGGGATCGCCGACTCCTACCGCGACAACTCCGACTACCTGCAGCTGATCGGCGGCCAGTTCGCCTCGCACCCCGGCAAGCACCCGGACGAGCGCACCGGCGAGCAGTCGGACAACTACATGCCGCACACGATCGAGATGACGGCCCTCGCCGCCGACCACCCGATCACGCAGGGCATCACCGACTTCGAGCTGGTCACGGAGCAGTACTGGGTGCTGCACGACGACTACAACGACGTGCTCGCCACGACCACGCAGGCCGTCCGCCCGTGGGACCCGTGGAAGCGCCCCATCACCTCCCCCGCGATCTGGACCCGCCTCTGGGGCGAGGGCCGCATCTTCGTCTCGACGCCGGGCCACCGCGTCGAGATCCTCCAGGACGACAACGTCCGCACGATCATCGAGAGGGGAATGCTGTGGGCGTCCCGCTGAGAGTCGGCATCATCGGCGTCGGGAAGATCAGCGAGCAGTACCTCGCGAACCTCCCGACCTTCCCCGGCCTCCGCCTCGTCGCGGTCGCCGACCTGAACCAGGAGCGGGCGCAGCAGGTCGCCGACGAGCAGGGCGTCCGCGCCCTCACCGTCGACGCGCTGATCGACGACCCGGAGATCGACGCGGTGCTGAACCTCACGATCCCGGCGGCGCACGTCGAGATCGGCACCCGCGCCCTGAAGGCGGGCAAGCACGTCTTCGCCGAGAAGCCGCTCGGGCTGAACCCGGCCGAGGCCGCGCCGATGCTCGACCTCGCGGACGAGCTGGGCCTGCGCTTCGCGAGCGCCCCGGACACGGTGCTCGGGACCGGCGTGCAGACCGCGCGCCTCACCCTCGACTCCGGCGCGATCGGCACCCCGATCGCCGCGCAGGTGCACTGGGCCGCTCCCGGCCACGAGCGCTGGCACCCGGCGCCCGAGTTCTACTACCAGCCCGGCGGCGGCCCGCTGCTGGACATGGGCCCGTACTACCTGACGGCGCTCGTGCACTTCTTCGGGCCGGTCGTCCGCGTCACGGGCCTGGCCACCCGCTCCGACCGCCCGCGCACGATCGAGACCGGGCCGAAGGCGGGCACGCCGATCGAGGTGACGATCGACACGCACATCACCGCGCTGCTCGAGCACGCGAGCGGAGTCGCCACCACCGTCACCGTGAGCTTCGAGGTCTGGCGCAGCCGGGCCCCGAAGTTCGAGGTCTACGGCACCGAGGGCACCATCTCGGTCCCGGATCCGAACATGTTCTCGGACCCGGTCGAGGTCGCCGTCCGCGACGAGGACTGGCGGGTCGTCCCCGACTCCGCCGGCGTGATCGACACCGGTCGCGGAGTGGGACTGGCCGACCTCGCGGAGGCGATCGCGGAGGACCGCCCGCACCGCGCCTCCGGCCGCGTGGCCCTGCACGTGCTCGAGATCATGGACGCCGTGCTCCGCTCGAACGAGGAGAAGGCGGTCGTGACGATCGCGAGCACCGCCGAGAAGCCCGACGTGATGCCGCTGCGCACGGCGGGCTCGATCGGCGCCTGACAGCGCCGGGGGGCGACGACGGGAGGCGGGGGATCGCCGCCAGCGCGTCGCTCCCCGTTCGGGGGTGACGGCGGGGGGCGACGCCGTAGACTCGGCGGATCGACGGTCCTCAGCCGCCGCCGCACGCGGAGGGGGATCGGCCGTGGCAGTCGGCTTCCGGCGGAGCGGTGAGCTCCGTGCCCTCGCGCGCCCCCGGCTCCGGGCGGCCGGCGACCCGCTCTCCCCCGAGGACCACCGCTCCCGGCTGTCCGGTTGGCTCAGCATGCCCGGCGGGCCGGGTCTCGTGCGCCCCTCCGCCCTCGCTCCGGCGCGGGAGGCGCCCCTGCTCCGGCTCGTGCGCGCCGGGGCGCCGGCGGAGGACCTGCACGAGGCGACCACCGGCTCCCCCGAGGGCTCGCGCCTCGCGGCCGTCGTCGAGCTCGTCCGCGACGCCCTGCACTCCGCGGACGACGATCGCGCTCTGCGGCTCACCGGCTGGCTGGTGCGCATCCGCTACGACCCGTCGGCCGACTCCTTCCTCCGCCGCTACGGGATCGCGCTGACCGTCCGCCTGCCGCTGAGCGGCGGCCTCGACGTGGAGGTGCCGCTCGACGCCCCGGCGCTGCGCCTGCTCTACGCCGAGCTGGCAGCACCGATGGATCCGGCTGCAGCGGTCGTGGCGGTCGAGACCCTGGAGCCGTCGACCTCGCGGCGTCGACCCTCGCCTCCCTCTACTCCGCCCGCCGACGCTGGAGCGACGTGGCCGAGTTCTCGGCGCCCGTCGAGAACGTGGACGCCGCCTCCGCCGCGGTGCTCATCCGCCGCGGCGTCGCTCTTCGCGAGCTCGGCCTGATCGAGGGCGCCCTCGAGGCGTTCGACCGGGTGGTGCGCCCGACCGTCACCAGTGCGCGGCCCGTGGAGCTGCGGGCGGAGGCGCTGCTCGAGCGCGCGAGCACGCTCCTCTCGGACGGGCGCACGGCTCCGGCTCGGCGCGATCTGGAGCGCGTGCTCTCCCGCTACCCGGACAGCGCCGCGGCGCACGAGCTGCTGGCGGTCACCGGACGCTGACGCGGCGGAGGGGCGCACCCTCTGCAGGATGCGCCCCTCCGGGGAGTGCGTCGGCTCAGTGCGTCGGCTCAGTGCGTCGGCTCAGTGCGTCGGCTCAGCCCTCGGCCTTCGAGGGCTTGCCCTCGGCGGGCAGGACCTCGTGCGGGGTGTCGCGCTCGTCCTCGCCCTCGGCCTGCGACGGCTTGTCGGACTGGTCGTCCGGGTCCTCGACGGGGCTCGGGGTCTGGTCACTCATCGGAGTCCCTCCGGCTCGTCGGACGTGGCGGACGGCTCGGGGTGCGCCTCGAACTCCATCCAGGCGCGGTCCAGATCGGCCTGCGCCGACTCGGGCTCGCTGGCGAAGTAGCCGTCGTAGATCGCGCGGCCGCCGTGCTCGGGCAGGTCGTCGCGACCGCCGAAGGCCTGCGCGAAGCGGCCGACCTCGTCGTCCCTCTTCTGCTGATCCCGCAACCAGGCGGGGAAGGTCTGCGTCATGGTGACACCTCTCTCTCCTGTCCTCCAGCCAATCCCCCGCCGCGGATCCGGGCAAGCCCTTCCGCCGCGGGCCTCGAGGGGCCAGGCTCCGCCCTGGAGGGGACGGGCTCCGCCCTGGAGGGCCCGGGCTCCGCCCTGGAGAAGCGGCGCTCCGCCCTCTTGAGGACATGTCCGCTACAGGGCGCCCCCGCCCCCGCCGCGGAGGAGAGCCGGCCCCTAGCGTGAGCCCGTGACCGACCCCGCTTCCCCGCGCCCCGCCCGCACCGCCGCGGGCCTGCGCCGCACTCTGCTCGCTCTGACCGCGACCGTCGCCCTGCTCGCCGGCACCGCGGCTCCCCTCGCCTCCGCCGAGCCGGACCCGGTGCCGGTCGGGAACGACCACCTCGCCAACGGCGTCGCCGCCTGGGGGCGCTACCTCAACGGGGAGTGGGACGTGCCGGCGGGCATGTCCGATCTCACGGACGTGGCGAGCAGCTACAGCCACACCCTCGCGCTCCACACCGACGGCACCGTCGAGGCCTGGGGAGCGGATCTGGAGGGCGAGCGGGACGTGCCGGCCGGGCTCCGCGAGGTGACCGCGATCTCGACCGGGTACCTCCACAGCATCGCCCTCACGATGGAGGGGACGGTCGTCGCGTGGGGCGACGACCGTCAGGGCCAGACCGACGTCCCGGCCGGACTCGGCGGCGTGACCGCCGTCGCCGCGGGCAGCTACCACACCCTCGCTCTGCGGGGCGACGGGACCGTGGCGGCCTGGGGCTCGGATCAGTTCGGAGCGACCGACGTGCCGGCGGGTCTCTCCGGAGTGGTCGCGATCGCCGCGGGCGGCTGGAACAGCCTCGCGCTGCGCGCCGACGGGACGGTCGTGGCGTGGGGCGGCGACGACAGGGGCGCGTACACCGCCCCGGCGGGCCTCCGGGACGTCGTCGCCGTCTCGGTCAGCTACTCCCACAGCCTCGCCCTGAAGCGGGACGGCACCGTCGTCACCTGGGGCGACCCCGTCGACTCCGGCTTGCCGCGGGTCCCCGCCGATCTCGGCGGCATCACCGCGATCGCCGCCGGCATCGGCTTCAGCGTCCTGCTGACGTCCGACGGCACCGTCGTCTCCCTGCACCCCGACGGCGACACGGAGCTGGACGTCCCGGCCGGGATCACCGGCGCCACCGGCATCGCGGTCGGCTTCAACCACGCCTTCGCGATCGGCCCGCTGCCGACCCTCACCGCCGACACCGCCGAGACGCTCGTCAAGACCGGGACCCGCTACTCCGCGACCTTCACGGCGTCCGGCCCGGCTGCGACCTTCGAGGTCTCGTCCGGCGCCCTTCCCGCGGGGGTGGCCCTCTCGCCGGAGGGCGTCGTCTCGGGCAGGCCGACCACCGCAGGCGACTCCACCTTCACGGTGAGCGCGCGGAACGCGTACGGCACCACGGCCGGCGTGCCGCACACGGTCACCGTGGTCCCCGCGAACACCCCGCCCGTCGTGACGGTCGCCTCCGCCACCGACGGCGCCTCCTACGAGAAGGGCTCGGAGCCGAGGGCCGCCTGCGCGATCACGGATGCGGAGAGCGGAACGTTCAGCGAGGAGGCCGTCGTCACCGGCACGCTCGTGAACGGCCTCGGCACCCGCACGGCGACCTGCACCTGGACCGACCCCGGAGGACTGACCACGACCGCCGCCGCGACCTACCGGATCGTCGACACCGGCGTCCCCACCATCGCCGCGACGACCGCGCCGACGGCTCCGAACGCCGCGGGCTGGTTCCGCTCCCCCGTCTCCGTCGGCTTCTCCTGCGCCGACGGCAGCGGCTCCGGGATCCGCAGCTGCACCCCCGCGCGGATCCTGCGCGAGGGCCCCGGCCAGAGCGTCACCGGCACCGCCGTCGACAACGCGGGCAACCGCGCCACGACGACCCGCAGCGGCATCGCCATCGACACCACGAAGCCGCAGCTCTCGTTCACGTCGAGGCCCGAGGGGTCCTACCCCTACGGCACGGTGCTCCCGGAGGCGCGCTGCCTCGCGGACGACGCGCTCTCGGGCCTCACCGGCGACTGCGTGATCACGGGCGGCGGCCGCTCCGTCGGACCGCACGTGTACCGGGCGACCGCGACCGACCGGGCGGGCAACGTCTCGACCCTCACCGCGTCCTACACCGTGACCCCGTGGACGATCGGCGGGCTCAGCACCTCGGTGAAGAGCGTGGCCGCCGGAGCCGCGACCGGCATGACGTTCCAGGTGACCTCGACGTCCTCCGCGGGAACGTTCCGCCATTCCGCCCTCGCCGACGTGCGCAGCGTCACGCAGAAGCAGACCTCCTGCACCGCCGGCGCCGTCCTCACCGGAGCGCCGACGACCACCCTGACCGGACGCCTCCGCTACGACACCGCGACGAACCGCTACGTGAAGGCGTGGACGGTGCCCGCGAAGCGGGGCACCTGCTGGACGCTGACGGTCACGACGGCGGACGGCAGCACGGGGAGCGCCCGGTACTCGGTGAAGTAGCGGCGCCGGACGGCCGCCGCGGTCCGGTCAGGCTCCCGCCGCGGCGTACCGCTCCGCGAGCACGCGGAACGCGGCGGCCAGCTCGGGCGGCTCGGCCCCGGCCATCGGAGCGTCGAACCGGCCGAACGACGCGGCGAGCGCCTCCCACGACCAGGCGCCGAGGGCGAGTCGGCAGCCCGCGTCGCCGAGGTCCTCCACCTCCCCGTCGCCCGCGTAGGGCAAGACCTCGGCGGCGGGCGCCTCGAGCACCACCGAGCCGCGGCACGGCCACCCCTCCCCGGGCGCTCCGCCGCGGAACCGCGCCTCCAGGAACTCGGCGGGACTCCCGCCCGGCAGCACCCGGCGGCGGAAGCGAGCCCCGCGGGGCGAGCGCGGCTCGAGCCGGTCGACGCGGAACACCCGCCAGTCGTCGCGGTCGAGGTCGAAACCGATGAGGTACCAGCGGCCCTGACGCGCGACCAGGTGGTGGGGCTCGACGCGGCGCACCGCCTCCGCGTACGCGAAGCGGAGCACCTCCGAGGCCCGGACGGCCGCCGCGACCGCGACCAGCCGCTCCGGAGGGACTGCGGGGGCCGGCGCCGCCGCGACCGTGAAGCGCAGCGCATCCGCTCGGGGCCGGAGCCGGGCGGGCAGGACCTGCCGCACCGTCGCCAGCGCACGGGCCGACGCCTCCTCGAGCCCCGTGATCGGCGCGCGCAGGGCGGCGGTGAGGGCGAGCACCTGCTCGTCGTCGAAGAGCAGTGGCGGGAGCTCGGCGCCGGCCTCGAGCCGGTACCCGCCGTCGGGGCCCTTCGCCGCGTCGATCCGGTAGCCCATCGTGCGGAGTCGGTCGACGTCGCGACGCACCGTGCGCGGCGCGATCCCCAGGCGCTCGGCGAGCACTCCGCCCGGCCAGTCGCGGCGGGTCTGCAGGAGGGAGAGGAGCAGGAGGAGCCGCTCGGTCGTCGTGGGCACGTCCCGAGGGTATTCCGAGAAGAGGACCGTCACCGTCCTCTTCTCCTGGGAGCGTCGGGGCACCGGGTGATCGACCCGGCACGACTGCGAGGAGCGCACCATGAGCATCACCACGACGACCCACCTCAACTTCCGCGGACAGGCCCGCGAGGCACTGGAGTTCTACGCCTCGGTCACGGGAGGCCGGGTCGACGCGATGTCCTACGCGGACGCGAACGCTGTCACCGCGCCCGACGAGGCCGACCAGCTGATGTGGGGCCAGGTCGTCTCCGAGGCCGGCTTCCGCGTCATGGCGTACGACGTCCCCGCGCACACGACTTACGACTCGGGCACGATCCCGGTGTTCGTGTCGCTGCGCGGCTCCGACGCCGACGAGCTGCACCGCCTCTGGGACGGCCTCTCGGAGGGGGCGGCGGTCGTCGTGCCCCTGGCCCCGGCGGCCTGGTCGCCCCTCTACGGGATGCTGCGCGACCGCTTCGGAGTGACGTTCGTCGTCGACCTCGAGGTCGCCTGGGGCTGAGGCCCGCGGGCTCGGCGGCGGGGCGCGTCCCGCTGCGGACGCGCCGGCCGCCGACTCGGTACGCTCAGCACCGGATCCGGTCGGAGGGACGCTGCATGCTGGAGACGATCTCCGAGGCCCTCTCGCTGGTCACCCTCCCCCTCGGCGTGCTGTTCCTGCTCGCCGCGTTCGTCGCGGCGCTGATCGACGGACGCTGGCTGACGACGACCGCCTACCTCGAGGAGGGTCCGCCCCTCGCGCTGCACTGGGTGACCCGGGCCGGCGAGGTGCGATCGCGTCCGCTGTCCGCCGGGGACCCGCTGACGCCGACGCGGTCGGACCGGCGGGAGGTGCACTACCGCGAGGAGGATCCGCACCGCATCCGCCTGCACCGGTGGAGCGACGCGGTGCGGGCGCTGCGCCTGACCGGCCTGATCCTGCTCGGGGCGGGCGTCGTCCTCGGGATCCTGTCGACGGCGCTGGCGGTCCTCGCCTAGGCGGCGCTCCGTGCGCGAGGATCGGACCCGTGGATGCGGAACGGGTTCTCGGTGACGGTCGGGCCGACGGGGTGTGGTGCCGGCTCGGGGAGCCGCTGACGGTCGCGCAGATCGCTCGCGGCGGGCCCGCGTGGCTGTGCCTGGACGCGCAGCACGGCGCGTTCGACGACGCCGCGGTCCTCGCCTCCCTTCGCGCGCTCGGCGTCGTGAGCGGGAGGCCGCCCGTCGGCGTCCGGGTCGCCGGGCTCTCCGACGCGCTGATCGGCAGGGCGCTCGACGCCGGAGCGGACGTCGTCGTCGTCCCGATGATCGAGACGGTCGAGGAGGCGCTCGCGGCCGTCCGCGCCGCGCACTACCCGCCGCTCGGTCGCCGCAGCTGGGGGCCGATGTCCGATCTCTGGGGCGCCGCTCCCCCGTCGGCCGCCGAGGCGCGCACCGCGCTCTGGGTCATGATCGAGACGCAGGCCGGCCTCGACGCCGTCGATCGGATTCTCGCGGTGCCGGGCGTGAGCGGAGTCTTCGTCGGCCCGTTCGACCTCGCGATCGGCCTCGGACGGGACCTGTCCGACCTGCTCGCCGCGGACGGACCGGACGACCCGCTGCCGAGGATCGCCGCGGCGGCCCGGCGCGCGGGCAAGGGCGCCGGGGCCTACGCGGGCGACCGCGAGCGCGCCGGGCTGCTGCGAGCGCTCGGCTTCCCGAGGGTCGCGGTCGCGACGGATCAGTCGCTGATCGCGCTCGGCACCGCGGCGGCGCTCGACGCGGACGCCGCCGACTCCGGCTGCTGAGCCCGAGGCCGGGCACGGGGCCGGCCGCCGGTCACCGGCGAGGGCTCCCGCCGGGGGGATGCACGGGCTCCGGCGGCTCGGGGACGAAGCGGAGGCCGCCGGCGGAGTTCGCGAGATCGGTGAGCGCCGAGATCCAGGCGGGGTTGATGCGGGGCATGCGGCCGCCGGCGTAGGTGTAGCGGAGCGTGTGCGAGGGGTGCAGCCAGATCGCGCTGCGGCCGTCGCTCATCCCGTTCTCGTCGCGCCAGGTGAGCAGGCACGACTCCCCCCGGCGCAGCTTCGCGGTGAGGACGATCTGCAGGTGGGCGAGCACCCGGTCCTCGACGTCGATCTCGACCGATCCGTCGTAGTGCAGCTTCCCCATCGGCGTCTCCCGGCCTCGTCCTCGGAGGACGGGCGCGCCTCCGGCCCACCATCCTCGGGTGTCGTCCAGTGACCAGTTCGGGGCGGCGACAACCGGCGGATCAGCTGGTACCGGCGGATCCGCTGGTCTCGACGGGGCGGGGCTCAGGCCGGCGGGTTCGCCGCCATGAAGTCGCGCATCGGCAGCAGGTTCTGGAGGGGCGCGAAGTACCCGAAGCGGGGCAGGTCGAAGACCACTCCCGCGACTCCGGAGGATCCCATCGCCGCGATCCACTCGAGCGCGGCCGGCATCGGCACCTTCAGCACGCGCGACGCGTCCTCGTCGGAGAGGCCGGCGTGCAGCGCCCCGGCGCGGGCGCGCTCCCCCGTGGTGAAGGCGAAGACCATCGGCCCCGACTCCAGGCCGCCGACGAAGGGGGTGGGCGCGTCGTCCGGCCCCCGCGCGATGAAGCACCACATCGGCAGGGCGTAGACGCTGCGCCAGAGCGCGTCCATCGCGGCGAAGCTCTCGGGGTCGGCGCGCAGGGCCTCCGCCCGGGCGTCGATCTCGACTGTCTGATCCATGGGGCTCCCCTCGGCGCCGGCGATCGGCGCGGACCTCCACGCTAACGATGCTCCCGCTGGGCCGCACCCGCGATCGATCCGTCAGCAGCGGCCCGTCCCCGCGGCGGGCACGGGCCGCGGGCGACGGATGGATGCGGTGGTGGCTGTGCGAGCCGTCCGCTGATCCGCTCGGCCACTGGCCCCGTCCAGGCGGTTAGGTTAGGTTAACCTTCGCAACCCCCACCACCCCCTTCGAAGGGCACGCCGTCGGTCTCGTCGAACAGGGTCGGGGTCTCGGCGCCGGAGG